>JAATGB010000049.1 GCA_015654945.1 Lactobacillales bacterium
GATGCAGATCGTTTCCGAATCATTGACTAAGCCTATACCTTATAGAACAAAAGCAGAATCAGTTTTGGTTCTGCTTTTTATTTGACAATTTTGCCAACACAAATTATGCTTAATTATGAAATCATTTTCTTTATTCTTTTTTAAAAATTTGAATACGGTCTAACCTCGTTCATTTCTTTTAAAGAAATGTTTTTTTATGTATTTTTTGCGTCATTATGTTAGAAAGAAGGAATAGCATGCAGCTCACATCCAAAAAAATAGGTACGCTGATTATTTTGCTTTTTGGCACTTTTTTAAGCTTTTTAAATCAAACATTGATGAATGTCGCACTCCCTAAAATTATGAGTGATTTCCACATATCCGCGGCACAAGGGCAATGGTTATCCAATGGCTATTTGTTAGTGAATGGCATTATGATTCCCCTGACTGCCTTTTTAATTGATCGCTTCAAGACACGCCCACTCTATCTAACAGCTATTTCACTCTTTACCTTAGGAACCGCGATTGCTGGTTTCTCTTCTAGCTACAGTTGGTTGATTATTGGTCGCATGGTTCAAGCGACTGGCGCAGGGATTGTTGCCCCTTTGTTAACCGTTGTCGTGATGAATCTTTTTCCATTAAATAAACGTGGCCAAGCTATGGGCTATATCGGATTAGCCATGAATTTCGCTCCCGCAATTGGGCCTACGCTTTCTGGCTGGGTCGTCCAAAATTTTGATTGGCACAACTTATTTTTAATGATTCTCCCACTCGCAGTTTTGAACATTATTATTGCGCTCATTTTACTGGAAAATTTAGGTGAACACAGTAAACCCAAATTGCATTTGCCAAGTATTGTTCTTTCAACAATTGGCCTAGGTTCATTACTGCTAGGTTTCAGTAATGCTGGAGAGGGTAATTGGCTTAGCTTCCCAGTCATTGGCTACATCCTGATTGGATCCATCACACTTTTTATTTTTGTCTACACACAAAATCGGTTAGAAAACCCCCTTTTGAATTTTTCAGTCTTTCATTCCAAACAATTCTCCATTGCAACAATTTCAAATTTCTTTGTCATCATGGGTTTATACGGTGGTATGTTATTATTGCCCTTGTTCGTTCAAAATGTTCAAGGGATTTCACCATTTAAATCTGGTTTAATCATGTTGCCAGGTGCTTTGGTTATGGCTAGCTGTTCGCCAATAGCCGGCAGTTTATATGACCGCTTTGGTGCAAAATATCTAAGCTTCATCGGCATTATCATTTTAACTTTTGGCACTTTTTTATTCAGTTTAATCACGATGAATACCTCATTGATTTACATTGCCAGTGTTCAAACAGTGCGTTCATTAGGATTGGCACTTGTTTTAATGCCTTTACAAACAGAAGCGTTAAATTCTTTGCCGCATTCCTTGATTTCTCATGGCTCTGCAATGTATAATACCATTCGACAAATTGCCGGTTCAATCGGAACGGCCGCTTTAATTACCATCATGACCTTAGCTGCCAAAAATTATCATACAACATCGGCCCTACCTAGTGCTGAACTTGCAAAAGTATCGTTAATTCATGGCATAAAAACAGCTTATATCATTACGACCACTTTGTCTGTGATCGCCGCACTGCTTACTTTATTGTTTCCTACAAATAAAAAAACGCGCAAAAAGCCTTCACTTGCATCCGTTAAAGACTATTAATTTTTGCGTAAACTATTTACTTAGGTTTTTTTCTCATTTCAGCGTATAATTGAGCTATTCAAAACGAGAGAAGGCGCAGCTTTATGACAAAGAAAAAATTTTTAATCGTATATGAAATTCACGAGCAAAAAGAAAAAAAATTCCCGGAAATAGCAGCAGAAATTAGTAGATGGCGTTGCTTATCTGTCCATCCATTAGAGTCTGTTTGGCTTTTGCAAACTTCTCTAAATCCTGATGACATGTTTGCAAATTTAAAGAAAAAAGCTTTGGCACAAGATGATTATGTCTTAATTACAGAAATATCGGATAACTATTTTGGTTATTTACATGGAGAATCTTGGGACATTATCAACCAGCATATTTTTTAATTGCGTGTTTTTTAAGAAGTTGGGCCAAAGAGCTCAGCTTTTTTTGTGTCATTTTGTAAAAAAAAAGGCACACCCTTTTCTAGGCGTGTCTTCTTCTACCTTTTATTCTTATTTAGCAGCAGCGTAACGTTTGTTTACTTCTGCCCAATTGACAACATTCCAAAATGCTTTAATGTAATCAGGTCTTACATTGCTATATTTTTTGTAGTAAGCATGTTCCCAAACATCTAAGCCTAAAACCGGTGTTTTTCCATCTGTTAATGGAGAATCTTGGTTTGCAGTCGAAACAACTTCTAATTTGCCATCTGACACAACAAGCCAAGCCCAGCCAGAACCAAAGCGTCCTGTTGCTGCTGTTGTAAATACTTCTTTAAATTTGTCAAAGCTACCAAAAGTTGCCGTGATGGCTTCTTTAATTTCTCCTGTTGGTTCCCCACCAGCATTTGGTGCTAAAATTTCCCAAAAGAAACTATGGTTTGCATGTCCACCACCATTATTACGTACCGCTGTTTTAATTTCTTCTGGTACGCTGTTTAAATCTGCAACTAAGTCTTCCACAGATTTTTCACCTAGTTCTGGGTACTTTTCAATTGCTGCATTTAAATTTGTTACATATGTGTTATGATGCTTGTCATGATGCAAATGCATCGTTTCTTCGTCAATGTAAGGTTCTAGTGCGTCATACGCATATGGTAATTCTGGTAATTTATAAGTCATGAAAATAGCCTCCTAAATTTAAAATCATTTTACACTCCCAATGTAACACCAACCTCTTTTTAATTCAAAAAATATGCTCAACGATCAGTTATTTTATCAAAGCAATTGTAATTTTTAGTTAAAAAGTTTACAATTTGTTCTATGAACTACTTTATTTTAGAAAGGAAACTCTATGCGCTTATCTCACTTGTTTTTTCACTCGTTAAAAAACTCAGAAGACATTTTGCAAGTAAAAAACAAGTCTTTCTGGAAGGTTTTTGTCTATATTCTTTTTTTATCAGTTCTGTTAACGTTGCCAACTTTAAAGCAATCCTTGGATATTTTAAATACGTTTCAAGCAGACGGACAAAAAATAATTAAAAAATTACCTGATTTTTCAATCAAGGATCAACGTTTGGTTACCACAGAAAAAAACTCGGGTTTTATTTATCAAACAAACCATTTAATCTTTACCTTCGATCCAGAGGGAAAACGAAATACCAATGATGTCCAAAATGACTTGGTAGGAAATCTCTTCGGCATTGCCTTTCTAAAAGACCGCTTTGTCTTTGCTGTTCCAAAAAATGAATGGACACAGACCCTTTTTAAACAGGATACTATCGAAATATCTTATAAGAATCAAGAATTACAAGCGATTAATCGCCCTCGCTTGGAAAAACTATTTACTTCTTTAAATCAAAACTATATGATCTATTTCTTCACATTTTTCATTTCATTTTATTCTGTATTCATTTCATTTTTATTAAATTTGGTATTTCTTGCATTAATTGTCAACATTTACAGTCGTTTTCGCTTTATTCCTTATTATTTTATGGATAATTTCAAAATTATCACGATTTGTTCGACATTGCCGACACTCATCTCGGTTGTACTTCAAATAGTTAAGCCCGGATTAAATGATGATCTTGTGACCACAACACTGACTTTATTACTCTACTATGGAGTCACTAAAAATACCAAAAGATTGGTTTGAACAAACTGAACCAGCAAAAACGACGCATAAAAAAACAGTTTTCCAGATTTAAAAAAAGAGTGAAACAAGACGTTATCGTTTTGTTTCACTTTTTTCATTGAAATAACAGATATAGTAAAAAAACCGAACTATTATGAGCAATTATTGCTACTTTGTTCATTATTATGAAGCGCAATCGTTTTATTTTCGATTCGTATTTGATAGAATAAAGATATCTTTATAACAGGAGGAACACATATGAGCAAACCGATTATTTATGTTGTGCAGGAACTTCATAACGAACAAATAGCGCTTATTCAAAAAATGGCTCCAGATTATCAAGTCATTACCGCAAAAGAAGCACCTACGCTTACCTTTGAAGAAGATCAAATTGAAATTCTATTTGGTTGGCGTAAAGATCTCGGTACCAGATTACTTAAATCATCTACTAGCCGTTTAAAGTGGATTCAAATGATCTCTGCGGGAGTAGATTATATTGACTTGGAAACGATCCAAAAAAAAGGAATTCTGGTCTCTAATGGTAGTGGTATTCACGCTGTTCCGATCGCGGAATCTGTCATTGGCATTTTGCTTGCCCATACACGTTCGATTCACCCCTCTATTCTAAACCAGCAAAAGAAGACCTGGCAACCGGATCTTACTTTCACTGAGCTTCCAGACAAAAAAATTCTGATCGTGGGTACAGGAAATATTGGAATTCAATTAGCCAAGCTTAGCCATGCCTTTGGGATGCTTCCAATCGGCGTTAATCGAACTGGACATGACGTTTCTGGTTTTGCACACGTGTATGCACAAGAAAAAATTGATTCGATTTTACCCGAAGCAGATATCGTTGTAAATATTTTGCCTTTAACAGCAGAAACGCATTATTTTTATGATAGCCAACGTTTTTCTGCGATGAAAGATGGCGTACTATTTATCAATGTGGGTCGAGGTCCGTCAGTAAATACCTCTGATTTACTTGCAGCCCTCGTTACAAAAAAAATTGCGTTTGCTGGTCTGGATGTTTTTGAAGAAGAACCCTTACCTGTGGAAAGTCCTTTGTGGGAAATGGAAAATGTGTTGATTACGCCGCACACATCTGGTCAAGCTGAGCATTTCAAAAATAAATTATTTGCAATTTTTGCCGAAAACTTACCTCTGTTTATCCAATCGGGTACTTTAGCTCGAAATAATGTTGATCTAACTTTAGGTTATTAAAAAAAGCGACTGAGAAAAATTTCTCTGTCACTTAAACATCGTTGGACAAATCTGTTCCAACAGAACCAAGCATAAATGAGTCTAAGTTATGCTTCTGCCGATTTTGCATAAGCGTAACTTGGTTCTTCGTGCTGTTCATCAAAATTAACAGCTAAATCATAGCCACCAAAAAACCATTCATCTGATTCTTCAATAAAATAGATAATTCCCTCATTTTCAACCTGAACCAAGGGTTTCTCTGGTTTGCTTATTTCAATTCCCGTGGAAAATCCAGTATGAACATCTGTTTTACCACCGTACTTACCAAAAAAACGAATTGCATCGCCTTTTTCCACGCCAAGTTCTTCTTTAAACCAATGTTGACTTTTCGGAGAGATAACTAAATGCATAAAGCACCTTCCTTTCCTATTTATTGGTTATATTGTAGCATATTTTTCTGAAATAATCGTAATTATTGCTCTCACTGATTCATCTTTTCATCTAGCAAGCTGACATCTTCGGTTGCGCCAACTACTATTAAGCAATCGTCCTCTAGAACTTGTTCTTTCGCCTCTGGAGAGACAATAATTTGATCTTTACGGCGAATGGCAACGACTGTTAAGCGAAATTTTTGTCTGAAATTTAATTCTAGTAAGCTACGATTAAAGAATTTTGGATGAACGACTCGAACTTCTGCCAATGAATAATCTTCCGACAATTCGAGGAAGTCCATAATATTTTTTGATAACAAATTATGCGCAATTCGAATGCCCATATCTCTTTCTGGGTGAACTACCCGATCGGCACCAATTTTTTCTAATACACGAGCATGATAATCATTTTGCGCCTTCGCAGTTACATGTGGAACCCCAAGCTCTTTTGCCATCAGTGTCACCAAAATACTCGCTTGAATATCTTCCCCAATTGCTACGATGACATGGTCAAAATTTCGAATTCCCAGTGAGCGCAACGTCATCTCATCTTGGGCATTTGCCACCACTGTATGTGTTGCAATATTCATATATTCATTGACCCGCTCTTCGTTTGAGTCGATTGCTAAAACTTCCTGACCAGACTCAATCAATGTACGGCAAATACTCCCACCAAAACGACCTAGTCCAATAATTACAAAGCTTTGTTTCATACTCATTTTCTCCATTTCTTGGCTTCCGATTGCACTCTTATTTTATCATATCGTGTTTGAACGCATAAATGGCAGCTTGGGTTCGATCTTCGACGTCCAACTTTGCTAAAATGTTGGAAACATGTGTCTTAACTGTTTTCAAGGTGATAAATAAATCATCAGCAATTTCCTGATTGCTCATACCTTCAGAAATCAACATCAGAATTTCATGCTCTCTTTTGGTTAATTCTTCATGCAAAGAAGGCTCCTGTTTTTTCATTAGTCGTTCCATCATTTTTCCGGTTACTTCCGGTTCTAAAACTGTTTCGCCACGAAATGTGGCTCGAATTGCATGCGCAATCTCACTGGCCTTTGAAGTTTTCAACAAGTAGCCCGCAGCTCCCGCTTCAATCGCGGGATAGACCTTTTCATCATCAATAAAGCTAGTCACAATAATAATTTTTGCTTCTGGCCATTTTTTAAGAATTAGCTTTGTAGACTCAATTCCATCCATTTCTTCCATAACCAAATCCATTAATATGATATCCGGTCTAAGTTCCATCGCCTTTTCATATCCGATTCGGCCGTTTTCAGCTTCGCCGACAACTTCTATATCATCCTGAATTGATAAATAAGAAGAAACACCTAAGCGAACCATCTCATGATCATCCACCAATAAGACACTAATCATTCTCTTCACTTTCCTTTACAATCGGAATTTTTATTTCAATACTCGTTCCTTTATTTTTAAAACTAATAATCTTACACGTTCCCCCCATGCCGCTCACACGTTCACGAATATTTTTCAAGCCATAACTGCCTACTTTTTCCTGTCCCATATCAAAACCGATGCCGTCATCCAGCATCCGTAAAAGTAAACTTTCATCTGATTGTTTCAGATAGACTTCCAAAGAATGTGCTTTTGCATGGCGTAAGGTATTCGACAATAATTCTTGGACAATTCGAAACAAGTGATCTTCAATACCAGTTGGGAGATGTACGTCTTCAATTTCCCATAATAAATTGATATCAATTTTTGTTTGCAATTCTTTTAAAAGTTGCTCAATACCAATCTGTAAACTTTTTCCTTCTAAATTTACTGGACGCAAATGTAACAATAATGCCCTCATTTCAGACTGAGAAGCGTTAATAATCGAGGCAACTGTTCCTAATTTTGTTTTAAAATTTTCTGGAACTTCTTTCTTTTCGATTTCTTCATTAAGTGCCGCCAACATCATGGTTGCTGCAAACAACTGCTGACTCACAGAATCATGCAGTTCGCGAGCCAAACGGTGCCGTTCTTCTTGTAAGATTTGTTCTTTGGATTCGCCGTCCACCATTTCAGGCTGGCTATTTATCGCTTGTAAATCTTTTGACATTTTCATCATTTTATCTTTAATTTTCATTAAATCTTCGTCAATGTCACCTAAATATTGATCACTTTGTGCATGCTGAATTTTTTTCAATAAAACTGGATGGTCATAATTATCATAGGTTAGTAGCCGGATTTTTTCTTCAATTTTACCATAATGTGCCCTGCGAATGAAATACGTTACAAAAGAAACTAGCACTGAAATCGCAGCTGAAAATAATAAAACATAGACAAGCATCGGCAAGTAAAATAGTCTGACACGTAAAAGCTCCAAAATCCAATCCTTTTTCCCGACTGCATAAAAATAGATATAGAGGATCATGAGTAAAAAAACAGTACTAAGTAAAAACGTATAGAGCGCAACCATCGAACGCGATGCTTTAGCCATCATATTCGAATCACCTCGACATCTCCAAATAAAGTACTTGTCGCAATTTTTAGTTTTCGTGGGCTACTATCATAATCTTCACTATACAAATTAAGCGTTTCATTTTTCAGCTCATAGGTTTGACCTTCAAAAATCACGTTACCTTTAAAAGTCGAATGATCCAACATAATTCCAATACCAAACGGCACTAAAATTCTTGTCCGACCAAAGCCCTTTCGAATCATGATGACATTGTCTTCTTTCGGCAAAATCGTATTCCCTAAATCAATAATCGTATCGCCGGCTAAAGCAGTAATGTTCAGATCATCCCACTCATAAATGTTTGTACCAATTCTTTCATTGTCAAACCAAGGATTTCTGATTTTTTTCCCAGCTTTTGCGGTACTCTCTGTGGTTTCAATAATGATGATCCGTTTTTTATTCCACGGAGAATCTTTAAAAAGGACTTCTCCTGAAATCTCAACACCTTTTAACAGCAAAAAAATAATCGTAAACGTTAGAAATAACCAAAAGCTAGGCAAACTTAGCAAATACATGGCCATTACAACAATACTGCCGATAAAAAGAATTTGATGCAAGAAAGATCGTTTCTTTTTTCTTAATTCCAAAATAAAAATCATGACTGAAATTACGATGCCAAAAAGTGTTTCGCTATCAGTAAAGATTTGTCCCAAAAATGC
>JAATGB010000207.1 GCA_015654945.1 Lactobacillales bacterium
GCATGACCCATGATACGGTAGATACAACCAAAGCTGGTAAATATGAGATTACCTATAAAAACGGATCCGCAAGACAAACCATTACAGTAACGGTTAAAGCAAATCAAGAAACGATTGAAGCTAAAGATTCGACATTACATGTTGGAGACAACTGGCAAGCAGCAGATAATTTTATCTCCGCAACCGATTCAGAAGGAATGGCAGTGGACTTTAGCCAAGTAACAGTGGAAGGCACGGTTGACCCAAAAACTCCTGGTAGTTATGAAATAATATATAGCTATACTGATCGTGACGGGAATACAGTTGCTAAAACAGTCATTGTAACGGTTAAGGAAGATAAAACAAATTTAATTGTTACAGCTGAAACTACTATAAATGTAGGAGCTAAATTTGATCTAAGCGGCTTGATTGAATTGGTCTTGGACCAAGAGGGTAATAGTGTGGATTCAAGCGAAGTCGAAATAAGTGGCTCAGTTAATGTGAACAAAGTAGGGGATTACTTATTGACGTATACATATAAAGGAATCACGCGTACCGCGATCGTTCACGTGACAGCTGATAATTCTTCCGATAAGACAGATGAAGCCGATAAGACAGATAAAAAAGAAAATAGTCGTGATTCCGCTTCAAGTGACAAGGGAACGAATCACAGTGTTCCTTCAAATGAAAATGGAACGACAAAAAAATTGACGAAAAAGGCTAATAAAAACCAACTACCGCAAACAGGCGAGCAAAAAAATGAGAGTATCTGGGTTGGCGGATTGTTGCTTGTGATTTTCGGGTTTGTGTGGGTAAGTACACGTAAAAAGGTCAAAAATAAGTAGTGAAGTTTACTAAAAAGTGAAAAGAATAAAAGTAAATTTTAGGCAATACTCGCGAAAGCGCGAGCATTGCCTTTTGTATTCTAGTGAAAAAATAGAAAAAATCACAACTAATATTCTCTGATTTTTGGTGGTATATAGCTGACGATAAAATCTTTGATCGTGTCAAGAGAAGCAGAAAAAAGAATTTTTGAACGGTCTTCTTTAGTCAAAAATCCTTCCGTTACCATGTGATCGTAAAATATTTGCACCGAGTTATAATACCCTTTTTCATTGAAAAAGATACACGGATTTTGATGTTCGCCAATTCTTCCCCATGAAACGACTTCGGTAATTTCTTCCAAGGTACCTGGTCCGCCTGGTAAGGCAATATAGCAATCCGCTAGGTCAATCATCTTTTTTTTACGTGCGTGCATTGTATTTACGGTAATCAGCTCGGATAGATTTGGATGTGCAATTTCGCGTTCTTTTAAAAAGGTGGGGATGACACCGACCACTTTTCCGCCAGCAGACAGCACCGTATCAGCTAGAATACCCATTAAACCGACTTTTCCGCCTCCATAAATTAACGTGTGGTGGTTTGTTCCAATCCACGTGCCGATTTTTTTGGCACTTTCTTTGTAAAGCGGGTCGTTTCCTTCGCTGGCGCCGCAATATACTGCAATTTTCATTTTTTCACCTACTAGTAAATTTTTTTATATGTACATTCTAACATAATCAAAAAGTGAGAGCTGTTTTTTTTCAAAAAGCCGAATTGGGTTCGGTTAAAAAGATCTGTTCTTCTGCTGTGGATGTACGTCCTAAAATTTCATTTCGATGAGGATAACGACCAAATCTCGCTAAAATAGTGCGGTGTTTATTTTCAAATTCTGCAAAATTTTCTAAGCCGTTTTCTGAGAAGTAGCTTTCCGCGATTTCATGAATAATAAAGGATTCAGAATGCATAAAGGGCATATATATAAAAGCTCGTTGAATGGTTTGCAAATTGGAAATACCGTTATGATTTAGCGCTTCTTGAGCTAAAACGAGAGCCATGCCATCATAGGCAAAGGACTGTGCTTGGCCACGAAAGATATTTCGTGAGAACTGATCCAAAACGATAATTTCGGCTAAACGTCCTTGGATGGTTTTTCGCCAATGAACTAGCTCTCCTTGTGCAGCTTGTTGCTGGAAACGAGTGAAACGCTCGCTGATTTTTTCATCAAACGCTGCATCTTTTGTAAACCATTGTGAAGGCTTGGTTTCTTCAAACCAAAATTGTAAGATTTCTTGATAGTTCATTATCTTACCTCCTTTCTTATAGATAAATTGTATCATATTAATGAGGGGAATTATGGTATGCTATTAGTAGAAAAAAATAGAGGTGATTTTATGGATTTTCCAGAATATCAAGGTTGGATTAGTGCCTTTTATAAAAAACGTGGTTGGTACCAATTAGCGCCATTTATTCGCATGAATTTTTTGTCGGAAGAAACGGGAGAAGTGGCAAGAGCCGTACGTTCATTGGAGATTGGTAGAGATCGACCAGATGAAGAGGCGCAAACCTATCAAGCGGGGATTGCGAATTTGACAGAAGAATTAGGCGATGTTTTAGATAATGTCTTTATTTTGGCAGACAAGTATGAGATTCAATTAGAAGATATTTTACGGGCACACAAGCAAAAATTAAGTCAACGATTTCAAAATGAAAATTAATCTAAAAAAAGCCCAACGCAACCAGTCCTGTGCAGGTTGTGTCGGTTTTTTTTAGCGGCCAATTATCGAGCAAAGAAAAATTATTTCTTGCTGTTTGTGTTTGTCCAAGCGACAAAAGAGGCGACAATAGTTTTAAAGAAGCTCAAAGTACCTTCTTCTTTTACAGAGCCATCTTCGTTAAGTAAAGTTGTAACGTTGCCGATATAGGCTTCTGGTTGTTGCATGGTTGGAATGTTTAAAAATGTAAGGGATTGACGTAAATGATGATTTGCGCCAAACGCACTTAAATTACCTGGGGAAACACTGATAACAGCGGCTGGTTTCGTATCCCAAACGCTTTGGCCATACGGTCTTGAACCAACATCTAACGCATTTTTCAAAGCTGCCGGTACAGAACGATTGTATTCAGGCGTCACAAATAGAAAGGCATCTAAACCATTCACCGTGTTGCGGAATTCAGTCCATGAAGCAGGAGTTGCTCCGTCGACATCTAAATCTTCATTGTAAAGTGCTAAATCACCTATTTTTACAAAAGTTGCTTCGAAATCTGCTGGGAGTAACTTTTCTAAATTTTTTGCTACTTGTTTGCTGAAAGAGCCTTCTCTAAGGCTGCCGACTAAAATACCGATTTTCTTTGTCATTTATAAAGACCTCACTTATTTATTTTCTTACTTTTTGTAAGTAACTATATAATAACGCTAATTATTTAATTTTTCAAATAGAAGCACTTGTAAAATTAAAAATCAAAGCTTTCCTCGCGATTTTTTAAAAATTCTTGATACGATTGCGCAAAAACAAAGGTATCTGATACGAGTGTTTCGATACGCATGAGCGTGTCGTCATTGTTAATTTCTGATTTGAAAAAGTCCACTTCATCTACAAAAACAATGCTAGGAACAATATTCGCTTTCATATAACTTAAAATGGGTTTTAATTGATATTCTGCGACTAAAAAATGCTTGGGTGAACCGGCTGTCATAAAAATCGCAACGGTTTTTTCTCTAAATGCATTTTGAGGCAAAAGATCAAAAATATTTTTAAGTGATGCTGGAATGGATGCTTGGAATACGGGACTACCAATGAGTAAAATATCGGCAGCCATAATTGTTTGAATGACAAAAGCAGTATCTCCCGTGTAGTCTAGAAAATTTCGACCGTCGCTAAACTCAACATTGTATTCTTTTAAATCAATTAGGCTGACATCATGGTCAGGATATTTTTCTTGCCAGCTTTTTTTGGCGTGATTCATGGTGATACGTGTTTTTGATCCGACATTTGATCCGGAAAGCAAAACAACTTTCATTGAGAATTCCTCCTTATTTTTTTGTATATTTTTTAACTGCTGGCATAATAGTGTTACCCAGAATTTCGATATTTTTCATGATATTTTCAAATGGAACACCGCCAAAATCTAATTGCGCAATGTAGCGTTGATTGTCAAACATTTCATGTTGATAAAGGATTTTTTCGATAATTTGTTGCGGAGAACCAACATTGAGAATGCTATGTTTATCTTGAGATTGCGCAAAAGCTTGTTTAGGAAATCCTTGCCCATTGGTTAATTTCATGCCTTCATTGACATGGGGATAGTATTCCTTCATGGCTTGTTGGCTTGTTTCAGCAACATAGAAAAAGCCGGCTGTTGAGACAGGTAATTTTTTTGTGTCAAAGCCATAAGTAGAGGCTGCTTCACGATAAATATCAATGTAGCGTTTGAACACAGAAGCGGTTCCGCCTAAATGAGCCATATACATGGGAACACCTAATTTTCCAGCTCGCGCAGAACTTGCGGGTGAACCCCCGACAGCACGCCAAATTGGTAGATGACCATTCAGGGGTCGCGGAATGACATGTGCATTTTTTAATGGTTTTCTAAATTGACCTTCCCAAGTCACGTATTCTTCACGGTTAATTTGTAGTAACAATTCAAATTTTTCTTCAAAAAGTTCTTCGTAATCTCTTAAATCGTAACCTAATAGATCAAACAATCCAACTCTAGATGCCCGACCGGCAACTACTTCTACTCGGCCGTTTGAAAGTAAATCGACCGTTGAAAAGTTTTCAAAGACACGAACTGGATCAGAAGTACTGATAATAGTCGCACCGCTTGAAATCTTAATTTTTTCAGTTGCCTGTGCTATGGCGGAAAGAATCACCGCATGTGCTTGGCTTGCGAAATAATCTTGGTGACTTTCACCGAGAACAAAAACGTCTAAACCGGCTTGTTCAGATAACTTTGCCATTTCGACAAATTCTTGGATTCTTTGTTGGGTAGAGATTCGTTTTCCAGTATGGGGATTGGCAATGTGGTCGCCTAATGAATAGATCCCCATTTCTAATCCTTTTGTTTGGTCAATAGTTGGAACAAAATTTTTATTTTCCATAAGATAACCTTCTTTCAAATAGTTGATAATCATAGTATAATACGATAGTATAAAAATAGTAAGTAGGCACTTTTAGGATATATAGTATCTCTTTTGATACTAAAGGAAGGAATGAGCCATATGGAAGTTAACCCAAAATATTGTCAAATCAGCGAGCCGCTTGAGATTTTGGTTGGCAAATGGAAGCCAATTATTTTATTAAATTTATTAAATGAAAGTCCCATTCGCTTTAACGAATTACGTAGAAGGATGCCCGATATTACCCAAAAAATGCTGACAAAGCAATTGCGTGAGTTAGAAGCTGAGGATATTATTGAAAGAAAAATTTATCCAGAAGTTCCTCCAAAAGTCGAATATTCCATCACTGATTATGGTCGGACTCTCGAACCGATTTTGGCCGCTATGCATGATTGGGGATTTAAACATCAAGAGCATCGGAAAGAAAAAGAATTAGCTTTAGAATATGTATAGAGAGGAATACGCATGAAAACGTTACTGATTGTTTCTCATCCGGAGATAAATGACTCAAGCACACAGCATTTTTTAAAAAAAAGTGTCCAACTTCCTGAGGTTACGTGGCATCATTTAGATGGGCTCTATCGTGATCAAAAAGTTGATGTAGTAAAAGAAAGAGCGTTGTTACAAGCACATGATCGTATTCTTTTTCAGTTTCCGCTTTATTGGTATAGCGCGCCGTCATTATTAAAACAATGGCAAGATGCTGTGTTAGATGAAAATTTATCCTTGGCAAAAAAAGAGTTTGGTATCGTGACAACTGTAGGAGTAAAGCTGTCTGAATACCAAGCAGGAGGCAAAGAAAAATTCACTTTTTCGGAACTATTAAAGCCCTTTGAAGCAATGGCAAATAAATTTGAAATGACCTATTTACCTCCGTTTTTAATCAGTCAATTTGCGTATTTGACAGAAGGGAAGCGGAAGGAATTGTTGGTAAAATATCAGCAATATGTAACGATGACACAACCGGCAACATTTGCCGAGAAAGAGAACTGGTTTTTGCAGCAAATGAGCGGTGAAGTTAGCCTAAACTTAAAGGTAGCCGATCAACAGTTATTCGAAGCAGTTCGGCAAAAAAGTCAAGAAAACCAGGAGCGTTTGCAAGAACTAACCTGGACATTAGCAGAAATAAAGAACGGATGAGGCGAATGGAAGAGGAGCAATGGTTGCTTGAAAAAATAACAGAACTGGAAAAACGAAGCACTACATATCAGAATAAGGCTTTTTTTCAGGAAATGCATCAATTAGTTGAGGAGCAATATCGCAGAATCGAACAAGCAGAAGGCGAAATAGATGGCCGATTATGGAGTCCGAAAAATTGGGGGGAATAGTAAATATTTCTCCGGGATTCTATAGGGAAAAGCTATCTTTTTTGCGTAGGTTATATTAAAATAAAAGTGAGTGAGAAGAGTAGAATCAAGAGAGAAGGTAGCGTATGTTTAAAAGAATACATCTGGTTGTTATGGATTCCGTGGGAATTGGTGAAGCGCCTGATGCCGCTAAATTTGGCGATGTTGGCAGTCATACTTTAGGTCATATCGCAGAAGTAGCCGGACTTTCAGTTCCTCATTTAGAAGAATTAGGATTGGGAACGATCGAACCGTTAAAGGGAGTTAAAGCGATTGCGGATCATCGAGGCTATGCGACAAAATTAGAAGAAGTTTCAGTTGGAAAAGATACCATGACGGGTCACTGGGAAATTATGGGATTGAATATTAAAACGCCTTTCCGTGTATTCCCAAATGGGTTCCCTCAAGAACTATTAGACAAAATTGAAGCTTTTTCTGGACGCAAGATTGTTTGTAACTTACCATATAGTGGCACGAAAGTGATTGATGATTATGGCAAACATCAAATGGAGACGGGCGATTTAATTGTCTATACATCTGCTGATCCTGTTTTGCAGATTGCGGCGCACGAAGAAATTATTCCTTTAGAAGAATTGTATCGAATTTGTACCTATGTTCGTGAAATTACGAAAGAGGATCCTTATATGATTGGCCGGATTATTGCGCGACCTTACTTAGGCGAACCAGGCAATTTTACTCGCACAAGTAATCGTCATGACTATGCGTTAGATCCATTTGGCCATACAGTTCTTGATTCATTGAAGGAAAAGGGCAAAGCTGTTTTAGCTGTTGGAAAAATCAATGATATTTTTAATGGACATGGCATTACAGAAACCATTCGTACGAAAAGCAACATGGATGGAGTGGACAAACTCGTTTCCTTGATGAAAAAAGAATTTACCGGGCTAAGTTTTACGAATTTAGTCGATTTTGATGCGTTATTCGGGCATCGTCGGGATGTTGTCGGTTATGGAAAAGCGCTTGAAGAGTTTGATGCGCGCTTACCAGAAATTCTGGCTGCGATGGCAGAAGATGATTTGCTTATGATTACCGCCGATCACGGCAATGATCCCACCTTTGCAGGCACGGATCATACCAGAGAATATGTTCCGTTAGTCGTTTTTAGTAAAAAATTTAGAAACCAAGGGCAGTTACCACAAGGCCATTACGCAGATATTTCCGCGACAATTGCTGAAAATTTTGGTGTGCCGGCAACCGAAAATGGCAACAGCTTTTTAAATAAATTACAGTAGTAAAGGAGAAAAAGAATGAACGTACAGGATCAATTGAGAGAGACCGTTGCATTTATTCAAGCGCAAGGTGTGCAAGAAGTTGAATTTGGCCTGATTTTAGGTTCGGGTTTGGGCGAACTAGCCAATGACATTCAAGATCCAATTTGTATACCGTATGAAAAAATTCCTCATTTTCCAGTTTCTACAGTAGCTGGACATGCCGGTCAGCTGGTTTACGGCTCTTTATCAGGGAAAAAAGTGATCGCGATGCAAGGCAGATTTCATTACTATGAAGGGTATTCCATGCAAACAGTTGTCTTTCCAGTCAGAGTCATGAACGGATTAGGTGCTCATTCCCTCATTGTGACGAATGCAGCAGGTGGTGTGAATACAAGCTTTACCCCCGGAAATTTGATGCTAATTACAGATCATATTAATTTTATGGGCAATCATCCATTAATCGGGAAAAATGAAGAAAATTTAGGTCCACGCTTCCCAGATATGTCAGAAGCATATAGCCATTCTTATGGACAGATTGCCAAAAAAGTTGCCGAAAAATTGACGATTTCCTTGCAAGAAGGTGTCTATATGGGCTTTAGCGGTCCTACATATGAAACGCCAGCTGAAATTCGCTTTGCCCGCACAATTGGAGCAGATGCGGTGGGGATGTCCACGGTTCCAGAAGTGATCGCAGCCCGGCATGTTGGGCTAAACGTTTTGGGCATTTCTTGTATTACAAACCTTGCATCTGGTATGCAAGCCAATTTAAATCATAAAGAAGTGGTCGAAACAACGGAACGAGTCAAAGTAGATTTCAAACGACTAATTACGACTATTTTAGCAGAAATTAAAGGGGTTTAAGCGATGAGTGTGCATATTGGAGCGGAAGCTGGAGCGATTGCAGATAAAGTATTATTACCAGGTGATCCGTTAAGAGCAAAATATATTGCCGAGAATTTTTTAGACAAGGCCGTTTGCTATAATGAAGTGCGTGGAATGTATGGGTTTACTGGAACCTATAAAGGTGTTTCTGTTAGTGTTCAAGGAACTGGAATGGGCATGCCTTCAGCGGCGATTTATACAAATGAATTGATTCGCGAATATGGGGTAAAAAAATTGATTCGTGTTGGAACTTGTGGTGGAATTCGAAAGGATGTTCATGTACGCGATCTTGTCCTTGCGCAAGGAGCAGTAACACCGTCATCGATGATTCGTAATGACTTTCCAAAGTATGATTTCTCCCAAATCGCGGATTTTGATTTGTTGTATAAATCGTATAATCTTGCAAAAGAAAAAGGCTTTACCATCCACGTTGGGAACGTTCTATCAGATGATGTTTTTTACAAGGACGATCTTTCAGATGTTTTTCGCTTAGCTGAGTATGGTGTATTAGGTATTGAAATGGAAGCGGCAATTATTTACTATTTAGCGGCTAAATATCAAGTGCAGGCTTTGGGAATTATGACGGTTAGCGACCATCTGATAACGGGTGAAGAAACCAGTTCAGAAGAACGACAAAAAACCTTTGATGAGATGATAATGGTAGGATTAGAAACGATTATTCAA
>JAATGB010000147.1 GCA_015654945.1 Lactobacillales bacterium
ACCGAAGAAACCTATAGTCCCAATGGCACACGAGCAATGAAAGATTCCACTGCGTATATGATCACGAATATCTTAGAAGATGTTATTAGCAAAGGTACGGGAACAAACGCCCAGATTTTAGGCCTTACACAAGCCGGAAAAACGGGTACTTCAAACTATAAAGATGGAACGGATGTCATTGGGGATGCAAATGGTTCACCAGATAGTAGCTTCGTGGGCTATACAAGTAACTATTCCATTTCAGTGTGGACTGGTTATCAGAACTATAATCAATCCATTTCTGGGACCGATACCAAAATTGCCTCTTCTATTTATCGTTATCTTATGGGCTATATTTCCCAAAATATTACGACTACAGGTTGGGAACAGCCAGAAAGTGTTGTTAAGCTTTACAATGAACTATACGTAAAAGGGCATACAACAGATCAAAATACATGGTCCGGCACTTCAAATAGTACAAACGATTACTCGAAGCAAACGGAAAATGCGACTACGACTCCAACGACAAGCAGTGCGGAGCAAACCCAAGAACAAACTGAAAATCAAACAGAGGTTCCAGCTTCATCTGAAAGTCTCCCTGATGAAACATCCAGTCAAACCCAGGAAACTTCAGCGGCTCCCCCTTCTTCTGAGTAACAACAAACTAAAAATATATAAAAAAGCTTCTTTCGTAAATTGTAGTGACCCCCAAAAGTTAGATTTTTTAGGTCTAACTTTTGGGGGTCGACTCAACTGAAAGAGGCTTTTTATGTATTTAATTTAATTTTAGTCTGTTTTGTCCTTCCTGACAAAGATAAAAAAGTGGACATTGATCACAATGTGGACTTCTCGCTATGCAATGATATCTGCCGAAAAAAATCATCCGATGGTGAGTTGCTGTCCACATATCTTTGGGAACCTTTTTCATTAAGGCTTGTTCTACTTCTAAGACACTTGCAGATTGCTTGCAAATTCTTAATCGTTTGGAAACTCGTTCCACATGCGTATCGACTGCAATTGAGGGCACGCCAAATGCTTCTCCTAGTACAACATTCGCAGTTTTTCTACCAACTCCCGGTAAAAGAATGAGCTCTTCCATCGTCTTCGGAACATGCCCTTTATGTTTTTCAATTAATAAGGCGCAACAGGCTTTGACATTCTTCGCTTTATTTCGGTACAAACCAATGGAACGAATATCCGCCATTATCTCGTCCACTTCTGCGAACACAAACGCTTCTGGCGTAGGAAAATCTTGAAATAATTTGGGTGTAACTTTATTCACAGCAATATCCGTTGTTTGCGCACTAAGCATTACAGCAATCAGGAGTTCAAAAGAACTATGATAAGTAAGTTCGCAAGCAGCGTTAGGAAACATAGTAGCCATAACCTCTACTGCTTCGATCGTTTTCGCTTTTGACAACATATAACTATTCTGCATCCTTTTCTTTTTGATTTTTTGGATCTAACCAGTTGAACAAAGGAACCGTTGGCAACTCTTTGGTTGACTGCGTAATTTCTTGCTCCAACATTTGACGCTTGCGTTTTTTTTGATCTTGCATCACCTGTTCTTTGGTTTTAATATTTTTCCGTTCCCAAGCTAACAAAATGCGATCCATGTATTTTAAGCTATACGCTTGATTTAACACAGCTTCTCTTAAGGCTAAGCGAATGAGTTCAATTCCGTATTTATCCTCTTCAATCCACATGCCGATCGTTTCCAACTCAATAGGAGATAAAGGACGTCCAAATTCTTTTTCGAATAACTGGTAAAGGTCTTTGGTTTTATTTTGAATACCCATTTTTTGATCTTGTTTCTTTTCACTTTCTAAAAGTTGGCTCAATTTATGATAAACAGGTGTTAAATCATATTGATCAAAGGTTTTTCCCTCTTGGTCCTTTGTCGTATTTAGCTGAATGATTTTTTTAGAAATTAGCGACTGAACGCCATGATAAATGGTACTTGATTCTTCTTGCATCCGAATGCCAATTAATGTTAAGTCTGGAAAATCTTCACCAACTTCTTGAAAGGATAATAATTGCAAGAATAAAACTAACTCCTGATCTGTCAAGCCGATTTTCTTATAGTTTGCTAATAATAAATTCGAGACAGTGATTTGTTTTGCTCTTAAAAAGGCTTCTAAGTCTAACATTTGGTTCACACTCACTTTCCATCTTCTACTCTACCAATTGATACTTAGAAAAATTTATTTTACTTCTATCTGTTAATTATAACATGTAAAGCAAAAAAAGCCGTAGAAATTTCTACAGCTCTTCCTGCTTCTTCTGTCTCTTTTAAAGTGCTTTGTACGTTTTTACAACATTTTCAACAGAAAAACCGTATTGTTCTAGAACAGTTGCTCCAGGGGCACTTGCTCCAAATGTATCAATGGTAATAGTTTTTCCTTCCGTACCAACAAATCTTTCCCAGCCAAAGCTTGCGCCCATTTCAATTCCCACACGTTTGGTCACTGCTTTGGGCAAAACACTTTCTTGATAGGCAGCATCTTGTTTCGCAAACAAATCAAAACTTGGGACAGAAACAACAGAGACATCTATGCCTTCTTCTGCTAATGCTTTTTGTGCACCAGCAGCAAGTGAGACTTCTGAACCCGTTGCAATTAAAATTCCTTCTGGTTTGTCGCCTTTTTGTGGAGAAAGAACATAAGCTCCTTTGCTGACATTTTCTGCTGCTAGTTCTTTGGTTCCTTCCAAGA
>JAATGB010000067.1 GCA_015654945.1 Lactobacillales bacterium
CGTGCAAAGTCAGCAGTCATGCCGTCGATCGAGGTAATGGCACGAATGCCAATGGTGTAATCGTATGTTCGACCGTCACCCATCACGCCGACGCTGCGGATGCCTGGTAAAACGGTGAAATATTGCCACACATCTCGATCTAAGCCAGCGTTCACAATTTCTTCGCGTAAGATGGCGTCACTTTCGCGAACGATTTCTAATTTATCTTCAGTAATGTCGCCGATGATTCGAATTCCTAGACCCGGGCCGGGGAAAGGTTGGCGCCAAACAAGGCTATCAGGCATGCCAAGCTGTATGCCGAGAGCGCGAACTTCATCTTTGAATAGGGTATTTAAAGGTTCGATTAATTTGAATTGCATGTCTTCAGGTAAGCCGCCCACATTGTGATGTGATTTAATTGTTTGTGCGGTTTCAGTGCCGCTTTCGATCACGTCAGTGTAAAGCGTGCCTTGCGCAAGGAAATTAACGCCCTTTAGCTTAGTAGCTTCGTCATCAAAAACATAGACAAATTCGTTGCCGATAATTTTTCGTTTTTTCTCTGGATCGGTTACGCCAGCTAATTTGTCCAAGAAGCGTTTTTTAGCATCCACGCGGATAATATTGAGCCCAAATTTTCCGCCCAAGCTTTCCATCACTTGTTCAGATTCTCCTTTGCGTAATAAGCCGTGATCCACAAAGATACAGGTTAATTGATCGCCAATTGCTTTTTGCAAAAGCACGCCAACCACGCTAGAATCCACGCCGCCAGAAAGACCAAGCAACACTTTTTTAGCGCCAACGATTTCACGGATTTGCGCGATTTGAATTTCGATAAAGTTGTCCATGGACCAGTCGCCTGTGCAGTGGCAAATATCAAAAGCAAAATGGCGTAAGATATCATTGCCATATTCAGAATTCCGAACTTCTGGGTGAAATTGGACAGCATACATTTTTTTAGCGGTATTTTCCATTGAAGCAATCGGGCAATCAGAGCTTGTGGCCGTAACTTTAAAGCCTTCAGGGACGGTACTCACTAGATCACCATGACTCATCCAGACTTGTTGATGTGCTGGAAGCTCACTAAAAAGGCCCGCTTTTTCATCTTGGATATCAATAAAGGCTTGGCCATATTCGCTGTGGGAAGCTTTTTCAACCTTACCGCCTAACGAAAATGTCATCAATTGCATGCCGTAGCAAATTCCTAAAATAGGGATCCCTAATTCAAAAATTTCTGGATCAATTTGGAAAGAATTTTTATCATACACACTATTTGGTCCACCAGAAAAAATAATCCCTTTTGGTGCTAATTCTTTGATTTCCTTTGCAGTAATGCGATGACTCAGCAATTCAGAAAATACGCCAAATTCACGAATACGACGCGTGATTAGCTGATTATATTGGCTCCCAAAATCTAATACAATAATTTTTTCCATTGTTGTCACATCGGCAACGTTTGTCACGTAGATTCACCCTATTTCCTTTAAATTTATATATCATTTCTCTTAGTCTAATACTTTCTAAGAAAAATTTCATCAATAATATGTTTTTCTGTCTTGTGAAGAATAATATCGGCACGATTTCTTGTCGGCAGAATGTATTCATTTAAGTTCTTTAGATTGACATCTTGCCAGACGCCACGAGCCATGGCAAACGCATCCTCACGATTTCCCGTTGCATACGGATAATAAAAATTATCAGGCTCTTTAAAAGCTGTATCGAGTAATGCTCCAAATCGATCGAGGTACCATTTCTCAATTAAAGTCGGATCGGCATCCACATAGATGGAAAAATCGAAAAAATCGCTTACGTAAATTTGTTGATTAGCCGGCAGTTGTAGCACATTAATTCCTTCGACAATCAAGATATCTGGCTGCGAAATGATCTCGTATTCGCCTTCAATAATATCATAAATATTATGCGAATATACGGGAACTTTGGTTTCTTCTTGCCCACTTTTCACTTCATTTAGAAAGGCAATCAATAGCTCCATATTGTAGCTTTCAGGGAAGCCTTTTCGATTCAAAAGATTTTTTTCCTCTAATACTTTATTTGGATAAAGAAAGCCATCTGTTGTAATCAGTTGGACATTTTTTCGCTTAAACGTGCGTGAAAGAATCATTTGCAAAAGGCGCGCCGTCGTACTTTTTCCGACAGCCACACTGCCTGCTACTCCGATTACAAAAGGCGCAATGCCAGGGTACGTCTGCATGAACAATCCTTTACTTAATTGTAAGGACTCATATTCTTTCATATAAACGTGAATCAAATGCGTTAGGGGGATATAAATATCCTGAACATCCTGCAAAGAAATTCGATCATTAAAGCCCTTTATTTGCTGCAGCTCTTCTTCTGATAGTGGTAGAATGCCATTGCGGTAGAAACTTTGCCATTTTTTTCTTGAAATTTCATAGTAATTCATTGAATGCGTCATGATCTAAATTGACCTCCGTTAAAAGCGACCTTCTTTGGTTATTTTATCATAAGAAAGGAACGGCTCCTATACTTTTTTGAATCTTTTTGCCTTAATTTTGGAAGCCGTCGATCCAAGGTACTGCTAATGAAAGGGCGGAAGCAAACAGCTCTTGATTGGCTAATTGTTCCATCCGTAATTGATGTCTTTTTTCATAGCTTGCACAGATTGTCTTTTCTTCTTTTGTTTCAGGGATTATTAGTGGAATTTGAAATTCTTTTTCTGGATTCATATGGGAAGGGACTGCAACAAATGTCATGAAGCAAGTTGCGGCTAAATACCGTTCACCCGAAGCTAATTCCTCACCAATAACTTTTGCAAAGACTTCCATTGATTTGTTGCCCACGCCTGTAATATAGGTTTCAACGCAAACAGAATGATTCTCTTTAATTGGATGTAAAAAATCCATTCGATCAGTAGAAGCGGTAACGGCACCTCGCCGGCAATGACGTGAAACCGTAATCGATGCTGCGTTGTCAATAAAAGAAAGTAATTTACCGCCAAATAGCGTCCCGAAAGGATTAAGATCTGTGGGGAAAACACGTGTGGTTTGAATCACACGGGATTCGCGGCAATATTTTGCGGTTCTTTTTTGATTTATCATATTCAAAACTCCTTTAAACATGCTATTATAAATAAGAAAGTTGCATGTGCAATTATAGCATAAATTTAAGGATCAATTGTGTTCTTTGTTTGGGAAGGAAATGTGGAATGAAAAAAATAATTCTTTTTGGCGATAGTATTACAGCGGGGTATGCAGAGGGAGAAATCACACGGATTTTAACCGATGGCATCCAGCAAAGCTTTCCACAATTTGAGGTTATTAATGCGGGGATTCCAGGAGACACCACCGAGGAAGCGCTGCAAAGAGTCACAGAGCATGTCCTGCGATACAAAGCGCGCTGGGTCACACTTTTTTTCGGGATTAACGATTTAGCGACACAGCATCTTGTAACACAAAAGGAATTTCAGCAAAATATGACCCAGTTAGTCACGCAAATCGGGCGGCAAAAAATCCTATTGTTGACACCTCCTTGGGCGGATCCACTTTTACATCAAGAGGATCGACCAATCGAAAGAATTCAAGCTTATCGCGAAATCATCCTAAAAATTGGCGCAGAAATGGACATTCCAGTCCTAGATGTTTTTCAAAAAATGATTCAAGCAGAGGTGCCCAAACAATTTTTACAAGTAGATGGACTGCATTTTTCGAAAAAAGGCTATGAACTATTAACACAACTAATTTCTGCTGGAATAAAAAAGAAAGAGAGCGACCTACATGGCTAATCATTATTATACAAACCAACCTGAAACACCACATAAAAGAGCAGAGTGGACATTTCCTTTGCGGGGGAAAACATTTCATTTTGTCACAGATACTGGGGTGTTTTCTAAAAAAACAGTCGATTTTGGTTCGAGGGTGCTGCTGGATCATTTTGCCATCGAAGAGCTACCGGCAGGAGGTATTTTAGATGTTGGGTGTGGCTATGGACCGATTGGACTTGCACTTGCTTCTTCGGCAGAGCGGATGGTTGAAATGGTTGATATTAATGAACGAGCAGTTGAACTTGCAAAGGAGAATGCGCGCATTAATTATTTGACCAACGTTGCCATTCATTCCTCGAATCTGTATGACGCGATTTATGAAGAAAAATATGCTGCAATTGTTAGTAACCCACCCATTCGTGCTGGGAAAAAAGTTGTGCATGAAATTCTAGAAGCAGCCTATCAGCATCTAGTCGAAGCTGGAACGTTGACAGTAGTCATTCAAAAAAAGCAGGGTGCTCCAAGTGCTCAGAAAAAAATGGCTGAGACATTTGGAAATGTGGAAGTTGTAAAAAAAGAAAAAGGCTACTATATTTTAAAAAGTCAGAAGCGCTAAGCGTGAAAGTAACTCTTCGTTTGTGACTGCGCAGAAATTATTTCCATGCAAAACACGACGAAATAGCAGGGGAGAAACGTTTTATTCTGGCGTATTCCTTCTTTATATGTAGCTAACGAAATCCATGAATAGGTTACGAAAATTCTATTTGTGGAAAGAAGTGACTTAGTAAGATGTTCTGTTTTGATAAGGGGTATGAAACATAAGCGCTCGAAAGCCAATAAATCCACTTTTTTCCAATTTATAATTTATATTTTTACGAGCGGATATGCTACTATGACTTTAGAGAATAGCGATGCAAATAAAAGTAAGTGAGATGATGGATATGAAAAAGATAAGTGTTATGTTGGTGATCCTGTTTGCTTCTTTATTAATTGTTTCGAAAAAAGCGGAAGCTGAGGAAGGTTTTTATCTTACGAGTGACCTTTCCGCAACACCGACAGAGATATCTTCAGGAGAGATTGTTACTTGGGAGTATAGCTTTACGTCTGACGGAACAAATATGAAGTCTAATTTTGGCATGTTTGCTGATTTCAATGAAAACATGGAATATGTACCAAATTCAACTATATTTAACGGGGCTAGTGTACCAGATTCTATTTGGAGTAGTAATGGGTATGGTCCAGGAAAAAATGACTATGTTATTTCTTTTCAAACAAAAATAACGGGGGATCCGGGAAGTGCTTATACGTTAACGAATTGGTGGGAGGATGGCGAGAAGAATAAATACTTGGAAACCTCAGCGACAGTCATCATTAAGACAGAGGACAGCTCTAGCGATAGTTCAAGCAGCAGTTCAAGTGATAGCTCAAGTAGTAGTAGCTCAAGTAGTAGTTCGAGTACATCAGAGACTACTGGCTCATCAGATACGCCGATTCCAAATGGACAATTAAAATTAAAAGACAGCACAATTTATCAAGGAGATAAGTGGACACCACAAGCTAATTTTGTCTCACTAACGCTGAATGGCAAAACGTATTCATATGCAGAAGTTACGGCACTCAATGCGCTAAAAGTAACACCAGATAAATTAGATACAACAGTTATTGGCGATCATACAGTAACTTATACTTTATCCGCGGATAAAGTAACAAGCACCGCAACCACTAAAGATTCGAAGCAAATAACAGTGCGTGCGATCGTCCATGTTATCGCGAAAGGATCAGATCAAACGAGTGGATCAAATGAGACACATGCCAAAGAAATATTGCCAGCGACTGGTGATAATTCGAAAGGAAATTGGCTTTCTCTTTTTATCGGGTTTGCACTACTTATTAGTGGAGGAGCCATTTTTATTAGAAATAAATATAATCTGAAGAGATAAAATCATAAAACAAAATAGTCTCTCGATCAAACCTAAGAAACTATTTATAAAAAGACATCAAGTCAAGGAACGCAAAAGCATTGTGGATCTGAGATCGGATGTTTTTTTATTTAGGGTGCGTGCTATATGCAGTCGCTTGGATTGAAAAGCAAAATAGATCAAAATGTTTGAAAAAGTAAAAAAGCAAGGCTATAATTTGGAATAATCTTAGAGGAGGTAACAGAAATGAAGGCAGTTGTAATTGAAGAATATGGTGGCAAAGAAGTATTAAAGGAAAAAGAAGTATCTCGACCTAAGGCTGGTAAAAATCAAGTGGTAGTGAAGGAATATGCGACATCGATCAATCCGATCGACTGGAAGCTTAGAGAAGGCTATTTGAAACAAATGGTCGATTGGGAATTTCCGATTATTTTGGGCTGGGATGTTGCGGGTATTGTCGCTGAAGTAGGTGAAGGCGTAACCGATTTTAAAGTAGGCGACGAAGTATTTGCGCGTCCTGAGACAACACGATTTGGAACATATGCAGAATACACACTGGTTGATGCGCCTTTGTTGGCAAGGAAACCGAAAGAAATTTCTTTTGAAGAAGCAGCTTCGATTCCTTTAGCTGGATTAACCGCATGGCAAGCACTCTTTGATTATGCCAAACTAAAAGCAGGCGAAAAAATCTTGATTCAAGCTGGAGCAGGAGGCGTTGGTTCGCTGGCGGTACAATTTGCAAAAAATGCGGGCGCCTATGTCATTGCAACGGCAAGTGCTGGAAATCATCAGCTTGTAAAAGAGCTTGGCGCAGATGAAATTATTGAGTATAAAACCACGGATTTTGCAGATGTTCTTACAGATATCGATGTTGTTTTTGATACGGTAGGCGGAGAAGTGCAGCAAAAAAGCGTCAAAGTGCTGAAAGCAGAAACCGGACGGCTTGTCAGCATTGTGGGCGTGGATGAAAAAGCAGAAGTGATGGCGAAGGAAAAAAAGGTTAATATTATGGATGCTTGGCTAAAACCAAATGGAAAACAATTAACTGAAATAGGAGATCTATTAGCAGCGGGTAAGGTAAAAGCGGTGATCGGCGAAACATTCCCGATGTCTGAAAAAGGGGTTTATGCGGCTCACTCCTTAAGCGAAACACATCATGCGGTTGGCAAAATTGTTCTTACAGTTTCAAATTAAGCGAATAACATATAGTGAAAGGAATAACAGAAAAGAGTAGGCGAGTTTGTTCTCGCCTACTCTTTATTTGTAACGGGGAAGATAATTACTAAGAATTGAGCAAATAAATCAGAACAACGACCAAGTTCATGACACTATGGGCGATTGTGGAGGTCCAAATCGTTGCGCTACGCTTGTAAATGAGCGCTAAAAGCATACCCATAGAAAAATACAAAAGATAATGGCCATCAAAATGGATAATAGCGAACAAAGCAGAGCTAATAATGATCGCAATCCAAACATTTAAATATTGGTTCAGCCAACCAATGATACTGCGTCGAAATACAAGCTCTTCCATAAAAGGCCCGGCAACAGAGATGACCAGTAAGAACAGCGGAATCGAATCAGCAATTGTGCTTAGCTGCTGCGTGTTTTGAGATTGTGGGTTTAGCTTAAATACATATGATTCAATAATGGAAGCAAGAGCCTGTACAAGAAATAAAGCAAGCACGGATAGCAAACCAACTATCATGATTTTTTTAGGTGTAAAGGGTATTTTAGCTTTTTCCAAAGCAATTGGCTGCGCACGGCGATAAAGGAAAAAAAGGACAATCGCGCCAACAAAAAAAACGAAAATCATAAAATAAATATAAAAACTTTTTGAAGGGGAAAAGGGTGTAATTAGTACGGGACTAATTTGAACAAAAGCGTAAACGAAGAAAGAGTAAAATGTGGTTTTATTAATAGACATTCCGACCATCCTTTAACAGTATTTTAAATTAGTGTACCATTATTTTATAGAAATTAAAAAAGAATTTAGTAAAACTCTTGCAAAAAAAAGTAAAAATGAGTATTATGAAGAGGTAGGTTAGCACTCTTGTGTAGTGAGTGCTAATTCAAAAAAATTCAATAAGTGGAGGGATTTAAATTGTTAAAACCATTAGGTGATCGCGTCATTATTGAAGTGATGGAAGAAAAAGAAAAAACAGTTGGAGGAATTGTGCTTACGTCCGCATCAAAGGAAAAACCTCAAACAGGAATAATCATTGCAGTAGGAGAAGGTCAAACGCTAGAAAATGGCACAAAAGCTCCTTTGACTGTCAAAACGGGTGATACTGTTATGTTTGAAAAATATGCAGGATCAGAAGTTAAGTACGAAGAAAAAGACTATTTAATTGTGCACGAAAAAGACATCGTCGCAATCGTAGAGTAAAAAAATAAAGTATGAGGTGATAAAAAAATGACAAAAGAAATTAAGTTTTCAGAAGATGCCCGCCGTGCGATGCTGCGTGGGGTAGACGTATTAGCTGATATCGTGAAAGTGACATTAGGACCTAAAGGACGGAATGTCGTTTTAGAAAAATCGTTTGGCTCACCCTTGATTACCAATGATGGCGTGACCATTGCGAAAGAAATTGAACTAGAAGATCATTTTGAAAATATGGGTGCAAAGCTTGTTTCAGAAGTAGCTTCTAAAACAAATGATATCGCGGGGGATGGCACAACAACCGCGACTGTTTTAACGCAAGCAATCGTGCGTGAAGGTTTGAAAAATGTGACTGCTGGTGCGAATCCAATTGGCATTCGTCGTGGGATTGAATTGGCGACAAAAGCAGCAGTAGAAGAATTACATGCGATTTCGACAGTGGTTAATTCAAAAGAAGCCATTGCACAAGTAGCATCTATCTCTTCTGGTGACGAAAGAATTGGTGAATTAATCGCAGAAGCGATGGAAAAAGTGGGCAACGATGGAGTTATCACAATTGAAGAATCAAAAGGAATTGAAACAGAATTAGATGTTGTGGAAGGAATGCAGTTTGACCGTGGTTACTTGTCACAATATATGGTAACGGATAATGATAAAATGGAAGCTGTTTTAGATAATCCATATATTTTAATTACCGATAAAAAAATCTCAAATATTCAAGATGTCTTGCCTTTACTTGAACAAATTGTCCAACAAGGCAAACAATTATTGATTATTGCGGATGATGTTGACGGGGAAGCACTACCTACATTAGTTTTAAATAAAATTCGGGGTACATTTAATGTTTGTGCGGTTAAAGCGCCAGGTTTTGGTGATCGCCGGAAAGCAATGCTAGAAGATATTGCGGTATTAACAGGTGGCACAGTTATTACAGAAGACTTAGGCTTGGATTTAAAAGACACAACGCTTGATGCTTTAGGTACAGCAAGTAAAGTTGTGATCGATAAAGATAATACGACAATTGTGGAAGGTGCTGGAAGTAAAGAAACGATTAACCAACGTGTTGGCTTGATTCGTTCACAAATTTCAGAAACAACCTCTGATTTTGATCGTGAAAAATTACAAGAACGTCTTGCAAAATTAGCAGGTGGCGTGGCAGTTGTAAAAGTCGGTGCTGCAACTGAAAGCGAATTGAAAGAACTAAAATTACGTATTGAAGACGCGTTAAATGCAACAAGAGCAGCTGTTGAAGAAGGTATTGTTTCTGGTGGTGGAACTGCATTAGTAAACGTATCAAGCAAGGTTTCAGCTTTGGCAGTTGAAGGCGACGAAGCAACAGGCGTCAGCATTGTCTTACGTGCACTAGAAGAACCAATTCGTCAAATCGCAACGAATGCTGGCTTAGAAGGTTCTGTCATTGTCGATAAATTAAAACAAGCAGAATTAGGCGTTGGTTTCAATGCATCCACTGGCGAATGGGTCAATATGGTTGAAGCGGGAATCGTTGATCCAACGAAAGTAACCCGTTCTGCTTTACAAAATGCAGCCAGTGTTGCGGCATTATTACTTACAACAGAAGCAGTTGTTGCAGATAAACCAGCTCCAGAAGGATCAGCAATGGGCGGTGGAGCTCCAGGAATGGACCCATCCATGATGGGCGGCATGATGTAAAAGGAATATAAACATTTTTTCAAGTTGCAAAATATTTCTTGTAAGAGTAAGAAAAAGCGTAGTCATTGTAAAATAAAACTTTTACAGTAACTACGCTTTTTTTTGCTATAATGGATCTTCGGCTCCTATTTTTTAGCATGCGGAGGAAGCAGGATCAGGTTATCTTTACAATAATTATAGCATGATAAGTAGTGAAAAATTAGTTTGATAATTTGCAAAAATATCGGATATAATCATTTTTATAGAAATAGGAGGGCGCAATTATAACGGAAGACAAGGATGTTTTAGATCGTGGTCCATTTTTACATGGCACAAGAGCAGTATTGCAAGTCGGTGATTTTTTAGTCTCAAAACAACGCTCAAATTTTGAAGTCGGAAGAATCTCAAATTATATCTATTTTACAGCTACATTGGATGCTGCAAAATGGGGTGCTGAACTGGCGAATGGAACGGGAAAAGAAAGAATCTATTTAGTGGAACCAACCGGAGAATTTGAAAATGATCCCAATGTAACGGACAAGAAATTTCCCGGAAATCCGACGCGCTCTTATCGGTAAAAAGAACCATTAAAGATTATTGGTGAATTAAAAAGCTGGGAACGTCATCCGAATGAATTAATGAAGCAAATGATCACGCATTTACAATGGTTAGCGGAGAGTGGGGAAGGCAAGATAGAAGAGTAAGGAATGCTGAGCCAAGAATAAGAAACACAGCTGCAAGCATGAAAATAAGTAATAATCGAAAAGCTGAAACAGCGTCCGTCTAACGGTACCACTGCTTCAGCTTTCTTAACGATAAAAATTTAGCTGAGTATCTTTTTAGCTTGTGTGGTTAATTCGGCAAACGAGACCGGAATTTCTTCGCCTGTGGTCATTTTTTTTAAGATTGCTGCTTGCATCGCAATTTCTGTTTCACCGATTACCAAAAGATAGTTGGCATTTTGTTTATTCGCTGTTTTTAGCTGGGCCTTTAATTTTCGTCGTAAATAATCTCTTTCCACGGAAAAATCTTGTTCACGTAATGACTGAACAAGTTTTAAAACAGCCAGTTCCGCTGTATCATTTGCACATGCAACGTAGATATCGATTTTTTTTGGCGCTGGAATCTCAATGTTTTCTGCTTCTAACGTAATCAAAACACGTTCAATTCCCATACCGAAGCCAAAGCTCGGTGTGGCCGGTCCTCCTAGCTCTTCTACCAGACCGTTATATCTTCCACCCGCACAGATGGTGGTCGCTGTTCCTCCAAATCCGGGAGCGTTGCTCATGATTTCAAAGATTGTATGATTATAATAGTCTAAGCCGCGAACCATTGTCGCATCAACAACATAGGGTATCTGGAGAACCGCTAGCATTTTTTTGACTGTTTCAAAATAAGCACTGGATTCTTCGTTCAAGTACGATAAAATAGAAGGAGCATTTGCTACGATTTCTTGATCTTCTGGCGCTTTACTATCTAAAATACGCAAAGGATTTTTGACTAATCTTGCTTTGGAATCGGAACTCATTTGATCGGCTATAGGTACCAGGTAGGCTAATAAGGCTTCCCGATGCGCCGCTCTGCTTGCTTTGTCGCCCAAAGAATTGAGAACCAAAGTAAAATACTTCAAGCCTAATTTTTTATAAAAATCCAGAGCCATTGCAATCGTTTCAACATCAACTGCTGGATTTTCACTGCCTAAAACTTCCACGCCAATTTGATGAAACTGGCGCAATCTACCTGATTGTGGCCGTTCATAGCGAAACATCGGTCCGCAATAATAAACTTTATATGGTTTTGGAAATTCTGGACCATAGAGCTTGTTTTCCACATAAGAACGGACTACTGGTGCCGTTCCTTCTGGACGTAAAGTTACATGTCGTTTTCCTTTGTCGTAGAAGTCATACATTTCTTTTGCGACAATATCGGTGGTGTCACCGACGCTCCTTGCAATTACTTCATAATGTTCAAAAAGTGGTGTCCGAATCTCTGTTACTTGGTAATTGGCAAAAAG
>JAATGB010000164.1 GCA_015654945.1 Lactobacillales bacterium
GCTTTTTTTTACGCTATTCTCATTTGCTAAAATAGTGTGAAACACGTAAAATAGAAAAGAAAATGAATTCTGGGGAGTTTTGCGATGCGCTTAGATCAATTTTTAACGATATTAGGAGTCGGTTCACGAAAGCAAGTCAAACGATTGATCGTACGAAAGCAAGTTCGGATCGATGGACGCATTATTCTTGCAGATGATTATAATGTAGAACCAAAAATCCAACTCGTTTCGGTTGCTGGAAAAATTATTACGAAAACCTGCCACACCTATTATATGCTTCATAAACCAGCTGGGGTCGTAACAACCTCGCAAGAAAAAAATCAACGAACTGTTTTCGATCTATTGGCTGCCGCTGATCAACGCGAAGGGCTGTATCCTGTTGGTCGTTTGGACAAATCAACGGAAGGTCTGCTACTATTGACAGATAATGGACAGCTAGGTTATCAATTGCTGCTACCAGAATATCATATTGCCAAAACCTATGAAGTGGTTGTTAATGGAAAAATTACCGAGGGAGATCAGCGGGCTTTTTTTAAGGGAATTGTTTTTCCAGATGGCACAAAATGTAAATCTGCTGACTTAGAAATCGTGCGCGCAGCCGCAAATGAAAGCCAGGCTGTTGTTACGATTTATGAGGGGAAATTTCATCAAATAAAGAAGATGTTTTTGTGTGTTGGGAAAAAAGTTACCGATTTGAAGCGCATCAGAATGGGACCATTAGTACTCGATCCAAAACTAGCAGTCGGACATTATCGGGAATTGACACAAGATGAGCTACTCCGATTTAAGCCATATTTCAATTGCAAAAAATAAATTTGGGATTGAAACTAGCGGCAAGTTAGCTTATGATATTAAACGGGAATAAAAGAATACGAAAGAGGTTAGTCATTGATGAATAGAAGCAAAAGACCGATTGTAATTGGTGTGACAGGTGGTTCAGGAAGTGGCAAAACAAGCGTATGTCGTTCGATTTTTAGTCAATTTTCGGAGCATTCCATCCTGTTATTTGAGCAAGATTCTTATTATAAAGATCAAGGAGAGCTTTCCTTTAAAGAACGACTGGCTACAAATTATGATCATCCTTTTGCTTTTGATACCGATTTATTAATTGAACATTTGGAAGCGTTGATCCATTATCAAGCAATTGACAAACCTGTATATGATTATGAAGCACATACACGAAGCAAAGTGACAGTACATCAAGAGCCCAAAGAAGTAATCATCTTAGAAGGGATTTTAATACTTGAAGATGAACGGCTGCGTGATTTGATGGATATTAAAGTGTATGTTGATACTGAAGATGATATTCGCATTATTCGCCGGATTAAAAGAGATATGGAAGAACGTGGCCGGACATTGGATTCTGTGATTCATCAGTATTTATCTGTGGTTAAGCCAATGCATCATGAATTTATTGAACCAACAAAAAAATATGCGGATTTAATTATTCCAGAAGGCGGCGAAAATCAAGTTGCGATTGACCTGATGTGCACAAAAATCGCCAGCATTTTAAAAGAAAAATAAAGCAATTGTTTTTTGAGTGTTAGCCTTAGTGCAAGCAAGCTCAACTCAAAAAACGATAAACAGTAAAAAGTGAATCCGACAAAAAATCTTGGTACATTCAGTTTGTCTGAATTGTACCAAGATTTTTTTTGCTAATTAGTTGATTACTCTGTAAAGAACACACAGACGCATTCTGGAAGCGCCACATCTTTTTGGATGAGGGCTAGCTTGCCAGTTGTTTGATCGCGTGAATAGAGAGTTAAATTATCTGTATTTTGGTTTGCGGCAACCGCAAAGTCTTCAGTCGGATCAAGAGCAAAATCTCTAGGGAAGTCACCTTCTGTTGAAATATGTTGAATGAGCTCCGCGTGGGTTCCGTCAGCACTTGTTGCAAGAACGGCAACTGAATTATGACCGCGATTAGAGGTATAAACAAATTTTCCGTCTTTCGAGATTCGAATAGCAGCGCCACCATTATGACCTGTATGATCGCTTGGAATCGTGGACAACGTCTGTAATTCAGTGAATGTTCCCTTGGATTCATCATAACTCAACACAACAAGTGAGCTTGCTAATTCTCCAAATAAATACGCAATTTTGCGGTTTGGATGGAAAACAATGTGACGGGGACCTGTTCCTGGCGTGGCTGTAAAACGCGCCACTTCCGTTAATTGGCCGGAAGCTGCGATATCATACGTATAGACTTCATCTGTGCCTAAATCACAAGCAACAAGACGATGATCAGGCGTGAGATCCGCATAATGTGCGTGAGGACCCTGTTGATTTTCGTCAGGACCACTGCCAGTATGTTGAACGGTATCCACCAGTTTTAACCCACCATCTGTTTGAATTTGATAAGAAGTAATGGTTCCTTTGTGATAATTTGCCGCATAAACAAGTTGTCTGTCTTCATCAACTGTCACGTAGCAAGGTGGTGCACCGACTTCTGTAACGGTATTTAAGTGGGTAAATTGCTTATCTTTTTCATGATAAGCAGCAATTCCGCCTTGATCCGCCATTTTTGTCACCGCGTAGAGATTTGCTGACTGAGAATAACTTAAATAGGTAGGATTATCTTCTTTAACCACTAATTTTGGCTGAAGCAGTTCTTTTTTATCTGTATCCAAATATATTTCGTAAACACCTTCGCTTGTTTTTTTTGTATAAGTTCCTAATAAAATTCTTTCTAACACAAACATCCATCCTTTCAACTACATCGTATTTATA
>JAATGB010000108.1 GCA_015654945.1 Lactobacillales bacterium
AAGAGTTAAAAGAACTGGCGAGAGAAAAATCAGTTCCCGTTCAGTGGGTGCCAAAAGCGAAGCTAGATCATTTAACAGATGGAAGTGTCCATCAAGGAATTGTGCTAGGCGTGACGCCATATGAATACCTTGAATTAGAGGGATTGATGCAACAAGCATTCGCGAAAAAAGAAGATCCGTTCTTCTTAATTTTAGATGAAATCGAAGACCCACATAATTTTGGCTCGATTTTACGAACGGCAGATGCAACCGGAGTGGATGGTGTGATTATTCCGAAACATCGAGCAGTAGGCATTACCTCAGTGGTTGTCAAGACCTCAACGGGAGCTGTGGAACATATTCCAGTAGCGAGAGTTACGAATTTGCAGCAAAGCATTCAAAAATTGAAAGAGCAGCATTTTTGGATTTTTGGTACCGATATGGCAGGAACAGATTATCGTCAATGGAACAGTCAAGGAGCAATTGCTTTGATCATCGGGAATGAAGGCAAGGGCATGAGTACCTTGTTAAAAAAAGAAGTCGATGAACTTCTGACGATTCCGATGATTGGCCACGTTCAAAGCCTGAATGCAGGCGTGGCTTCTGGTTTATTAATGTACGAAGTATTCCGTAAAAGAAATCCATAAAAGGAGGGGAAAATCATGAGGCATCAACTATTAATTGTAGATGGTTATAATATGGTCGGAGCTTGGCCAGAACTTGTCAAATTGAAAAATCAAGACAAATTAGAAGATGCTCGTGATACTCTTTTAACCCAATTATCTGAGTATACAAAGTATGAGGGTCTTGAAACGATGGTGGTTTTTGATGCACAATTCGTTCCAGGTGTGCAGCAAGTGTACGAAAAGCACCAGCTAACAGTAGTTTTTACTAACAAAGATGAAACGGCGGATACGTACATTGAAAGAACAGCCGGTGAACGTAGCAATCGCTTAACGCAAGTGACTGTTGCGACGAGTGACTTAGCAGAGCAGTGGATGATTTTTTCAAAAGGTGCGTTGCGAATTTCAGCGAATGAACTCTATAAATCTGTTAATAAAACGAAGAAAAAAGTGTTGCGTGATGCTGAAGATTTCCGGTACCAACAATATCGTAGAAACTCGCCTTGGGACCTGCATCAGTTACTGGAATTAGAGAATTTACGCGAAGATTTATCGCGAGATAAGTAAGGCTCTTTTCCGCAAGCTAATTCATTTTATCTCCCATAATGTGCTACATTTTATGGGAAGGAAAGTGGCTTGGCAAGGGGATAAGTATGGAAAAAGAGCAGATAGAAATGTTCATAAAACAATCGAAAAAAGGAAATCAAGAAGCGTTTGTCAAATTGATGAAACAATTTGAACCAGTAGTTCTAAAAATGAAAAAAATGTATTATGTAAAAGATTTTGATCAAGAAGATTGGCTACAAGAAGGGAAAATTATTGGCTACCAATCCGTTATGAACTACGATTTATTGAAAGGGTTATCATTTGGCTACTACTTTAAATTGAATTTAGAAAGACATATTTTTAGTATTCTCAGAAAGCAAAATGCCTATAAACGTCAAAGTGATGTACAGGCAATTTCGCTTGATGGAAAAATGGCAGAATGCGGAGATACTTTTCTGTTGGAGGAAAGTGCTGCGTATGACTGTTTTGCACCAATTTATATGCGTGATCGAATCGCGGAGTTTTATACGCAATTGTCGGCTTTCGAAGCACGTATTTTTACACTATACATTAAAAAGTATTCGGTGCAGCAGATTGCAGAAATGCTTGATTGTACCGAATTAAAAGTGAAAAGTGGTTTGGACCGAGTGCGTCGTAAATTTAAAAAAAGCATGATCTAAATAAAAAAGAAAAAGCCGCTTTCCTTCGTACATAACCGTGCGCACCAATAAACATAGGTAGCTGTTTGCTTATTTTGATTCGTAAAGGGTCCGATTTTTGCCTGCCTCCCTTTATAAGTTTTTCAATGCTGTTTTATTCTTTGAAAAAAAGAACAAGATTAAATTAAAATACAGAATTTATGATGAAGATAGCGCTAAATAACGAACCGTATTTTTTTAAGCTAGGTTCTATACGAGCATGCGCAAATTTGGTATGATTACTACATAAGTCAAATAAATAGGAGGAAATAATGGATATTAAGCATAGTATAGCGGGAGAAAGCATGACCTATTTTTTTGATGCGGCAAATCAACCTAATGAGAAGGTACAAATGGGTGTGATCACTTTATTACCAGGGGAGAAAAGTCCGCAAACAGGTTTTGCTTGTCATGAACAAGATGAGTTTTCTTATGTTATTTCTGGGGAAGCCCATACGATTTTGGCGGACGGATCCGATTTGCTTGCCAAGGCTGGCGATGCACAATTAATTCACGCAGGTGAAAAACATATCAATTACAACGAGGGTACTGAACCGGTGCAGGTTGTTTGGTTGCTTGTTACGCGTTAAAGAGTTAGAATGAATTTTCTGATATTTCAGAAAAATGAGATTTTTAGGAGGAGTTAAAATGGGAAAAAATGGGGGAAAGATCGGGCGACTTTTGGTTGTCTTAGGTTTGGCATTGTTCGTCACAGGATGTAGTACGGGAACGAAAAAAGAAGAAAGTAAAGGGTCAGATTCCAAAGTGGTGAACCTGATGTCCGCAACGGAGTTAACGTCATTGGATACAACATCAATGCTGGATTTTCCAGATGCGATTGTCCAGACTGCGGCGTTTGAAGGATTATATGCATTAGATGATAAAGATAAGATTATTCCAGCAGCAGCCAAAGCATTGCCAAAAATCTCTGCTGACGGCAAAACCTATACGATTGAGCTGCGTAAAGATGGTAAATGGTCCAATGGCGATAAAGTCACGGCGAAGGATTTTATTTTTGCTTGGAAAAAACTAGCGGATCCTAAAAATAGTCGGATCTATAACTTTTTGGTACAGGATACGATTTTAAATGGCGCAGAGGTGGCAGAAGGAAAAAAATCAGTGAATGAATTAGGCGTCAAAGCAATTGATGATTATACAATTGAAATTCAACTAAAAGAAGCAAAGCCTTATTTTACATCTATATTAGCTTTTCCACCTTTCTTTCCGCAAAATGAAAAATATGTGACAAGTAAGGGCGAAAAATATGGTAGCTCCAGTGAAAATACACTTTATAATGGACCTTTCGTTGTGAAAAATTGGAAACAAACAGATTTAAACTGGGACCTTGCAAAAAATACGAAATATTGGGATAAATCAGATGTTAAATCTGATAAAATACACTATGAAGTCGTGAAAGAGACCTCGACGGCGCTTAATCTTTATCAGGCTGATCAATTGGATGTGGCAACATTATCAGGTGTGATTGCTTCTGAGAACAAAGATAATCCAGAATTACAAACAAAACCAACTGGTACAATCAGCTACATTCGCTTAAACGAAAAACGGGACAATGCGGCAACACCATTGGCAAACGAAAACTTAAGAAAAGCACTTGCTTTGGGAATTGATAAGGAAACCATTATAAAAAATATTGTGGCGGATGGTTCAGAACCGATTTATGGCCTAATTCCTAGCGGTTTTGTGAAAAATCCTGAAACAGGGGAAGACTTTCGAAAAGAATCTGGCGATTTAATGAAATACAACAAAAAAGAAGCGTTGCGTTACTGGCAAGCAGCGCAAAAAGAACTAGGTAACTCGCTTACACTTGATTTGATGGTAAATGATGATAGCTCGTATAAAAAAATGGCAGAAAGTATTCAAGGTAGTTTGCAGGAATTGTTTACTGGCTTAAAAATTACAGTTACATCATTGCCAACCGAAACAGCATTAAATACTGCTAAAGAAGGCGATTATGACATGTTCTTAATCTATTGGACACCGGATTATCAAGATCCCATTTCGACTTTGAATATTTTAGCGACAGATAGCCCTTCTAATTCTGTGCACTACAGTAATCCAACCTATGACAAGCTTTTGGCAGAAGCCTCTACAACTTATGCGAATGAGCCAGAAAAACGTTGGGAAAACCTGATTGCTGCGGAAAAAGAAGTGATTGAAAATACAGCTGGAACGATTGTTCTTAGTCAAAAGAAAGATGCAGTTTTACAAAAAACAACAGTCAAAGGAATTGAATACCATACATTTGCAGCACCTGTTACATTGAAGCATGTGTACAAAAAATAGGATAGAAAAACTTTGTAAAAGGAGAGCGGAATAGGGCTCTCCTTTTTTGATGGTTTTAGAAAGAAGATTCTTTAAATATTAGTAAAATATCAGAAAATTTTCAGCTGTTTAATAATTAAAAGATTATAATAAAAGAATATTTTTAATAAAATATTAAACAAAACTAGGTCCAAAGTCGCAGGACGAATGTATAAAATTGATAGATAATGGAAATAGAATAAATGAGAGGAAATAAGGATGGGATGAGAATGAAACAACGAATACGAGGAATTATGGGGAACAAACAGCTTTCCTATTGGTTATCCTTTGCAGGAAAAACAGCATTTTATGTCGTCATTATGTTTGTGTTAATTTATTTTTATCATTTTAGTCACATTGGAGGCACAAAGTTTATCTATAATGAGTTTTAAATAGGAAAGAAAAGAGTGATTACTTGTGGTAAAGTTATCAATAGTTGAAAGAATTGATCAGTGGGCAATGCAAGATGGTGAAAGAATTTGCTACCAAGAGCATGCGCAAAATTATACTTATTCAGATTTAAAAAAAGATTCAGATGCACTGGCAAAAATCATTCAGAATCGCTGGCAGAATCCGTTACCTATTATCGTATTTGGTGGGTTGGATTATGAAATGCTTGTGAGCTTTTTGGCATGTGCAAAAACAGGTCATGCTTATATCCCTCTTGATTTGTATACGCCAGTTGAACGGATTGAATTGATTACGCAGGTAGCAGATTATGCGGGAATTTTAGCCATTGCAGAATGGCCGATTGCGAACGAAGCAAAAGAGATCATTTCCTATCCTGATGCGTACGAACAGACCGCAGATGTGGTTGATTTAGGTCAATGTGTTAAAGGAAGGGACAATTTTTACATTATTTTTACTTCTGGAACGACAGGCATTCCAAAAGGAGTTCAGATAAGCCATGACAATCTTGCAAGCTTTACCGACTGGCTCGTGACTGATTTTCAATTTCCTGAGTCCGCACGGTTTTTATCGCAGGCACCGTATTCTTTCGATTTATCTGTCATGGATATCTATCCTGCTTTGCTTTCAGGCGGCTGTCTTGTCCCATTAAAGAAAAAAATCGTGGGAGATTTTAAACAATTATTTTTAGAACTACCTAAGCTCGCACTCGATGTCTGGGTATCGACTCCTTCATTCCTAGATATTTGTTTAATGGATGCAGCTTTTACGGCCGAAAAATTACCGACAATCCAATGTTTTTTATTTTGTGGCGAAGAATTAACACACGGAACGGCTGAAAAACTACAGCAAAGATTTCCAAGTGCAACAATCTATAATACCTATGGCCCAACAGAAGCAACGGTCGCAGTAACCCAAGTAAAAATTACCAAAGAGATTTTAGAGAAATATCCGCGTTTGCCAATTGGCTATGCGAAAGCAGATACGACCATTACAGTGATTGATGAAAGGAATCAAGCTTTACCAGCGGAGCAAGTTGGCGAAATTTTGATTTCTGGACCAAGTGTTTCCAAAGGCTATTTAAATAATCCTGAAAAAACCGAATTGGCATTTACAAAGTATAATGGACAACCTGCCTATCGTACAGGTGATTTAGGCAGTCTTGAACAAGGACTTTTATTTTATAAAGGGCGTAAAGATTTTCAAGTAAAACTGCATGGCTATCGAATCGAATTAGAAGATATCGAACATCATTTAATGGCCGTAGATTATGTAAAGCTGGCGACAGTTGTGCCGAAATATCAAGAAGAAAAAGTTCAACAATTGATCGCCTATGTGGTGCCTAATGAACACACGTTTGAAAAAGAGTATCAACTGACAAAAGCGATTAAAGAAGAACTGAAAAAAACGCTGATGGACTATATGATTCCTCAAAAATTTGTCTATGTTGAACGACTAGAGCTTACGCAAAACGGCAAAGTAAATCGTAAAAAATTACGTGATGAGGTGAATCCGGAATGAAATATATGACGCCCTATGAGTCGCCCTTTTATTTTGTGATTCTTGGTCTAGCCTTTATTCCCATTATTGTCCAACTCATTCGTGGGAAACGAATGCTTTGGTATCAAAATAGCGTGACAGTTTTATTTTTAGTGATAAGCTTTGGTGGAGTTAATTTGCGTCAAGGAATTGCTTTACTTGTTTACGTTTTTTTTGAGCTTCTCTTAGCTTACAGTTATTTTCATTATCGCCAGAAAAGAAACAGCCAGTTTATTTTTTATTTAGCGGTTATTTTAGCGATTGCCCCATTGGTTATCGTGAAAACGACGCCGTTAATTAGGCACCATCCCTCTTTTATCGGTTTTCTGGGTATTTCGTATCTAACCTTTAAATCTGTTCAGATGGTAATGGAGATGCGCGATGGTTTTGTGAAAGAGTTCCATTTAGGACGTTATACGCAATTTTTATTGTTTTTTCCAACTATCTCTTCAGGACCCATTGATCGCTATCGCCGTTTTGAAAAAGAATTACTGACACCGCCAACGAGAGAACATTATTTAGAGTTGTTAAATAAGGGGATTCAGAATATTTTTATGGGCTGTTTGTATAAATTTATTTTGGGTTTTCTTCTTGGGAATGAACTCCTTCCGTATATCAAAAATTTAGCATTATCAGAGGGTGGCTTTTCGATTGCGTTACTTGGCTATATGTATGTTTACAGTTTTTATTTATTTTTTGATTTTGCCGGCTATAGTTTGTTTGCAATCGGTACCAGCTATTTATTAGGCTATGAAACGCCAATTAATTTTAATAAACCGTTTTTAAGCCCGAATATAAAAGAATTTTGGAATCGTTGGCATATGTCGCTGTCTTTTTGGTTTCGTGATTATGTCTATATGCGATTGATGTTTACTTTTATGAAGAAAAAAGTCTTTAAAAGTAAAGTGACGACATCAAATGTTGGGTATTTTGTCTTATTCTTATTAATGGGTGCTTGGCATGGACTTACATGGTATTATCTCGTTTACGGGTTCTATCATGCGATGATGATCTGTTTAAACGATGCGTGGTTGCGTTTCAAGAAAAAACACAAAAAACGAATTCCTAGTAATCGTTTGACGAAGGCTTTTGCAATTTTCTTAACGTTTCATGTCGTTTGTTTTAGTTTTTTAATCTTTTCAGGTTTTTTAGATACGTTGATTCATTTACCATTTAGATAAAGAAGAAATGAGGAATAGAAGATGGAAACACAAGATAAAGTTTTAGCTATTTTAGAAGAAATTACAGGAACAGACGAAGTCAGAGATAACTTAGAGGTGGAATTATTTGATGAAGGTTTGCTTGATTCTTTAGGCAGTGTCCAGCTTTTAGTAGAGTTAGAAAGTGAATTTGCGATTGAAGTACCCGTTTCAGAGTTTGAACGTAGTGAATGGGCCACACCACAAAAAATTATTGAACAAGTCGTTCGTTTACAAGAATGAATTTAAAAAAGCAACTTTTTACTACATTTGGACCTTTATTTGCTTCTGTGGTCATTGTGGGAGGTGTCTTAACACTCCCCATTAGCGAAAAAAAAGTCAGCGATCAAGTCATTGATAAAGCGTCTACTTCAATGTCAATCAATGTGATAAAAGGAAAGCTAATTCGTAATCAAGCGATGAGCAATAAAAGCTATGTTCCCTTTTTCGGCTCATCTGAGCTTAGCCGGATCAATGCATTTCATCCAGTAACCATAGCTCAAAAATACCAACGTGGTTACCAGCCCTTTTTATTAGGTGCACCAGGAACACAATCTTTATCCCATTTTTTCATGCTGCAATCAATGGGTAAGGAAATGGAAAAAAGAAAAGCGGTGTTTATCATTTCGCCACAATGGTTTGTAAAAAAAGGAGTCAAGCCAGAGATGTTTTCCTTATACTTCTCACCACTTCAAACCTATCAATGGTTAAATGGGCTCACAAAAATTAGTCAAGAGGACCAATATTTGGCTAAAAGATTACTAACATTTCCCAATATTTGCGCGGATACGGCGTTAAAAACTGTGTTAATTCAAATCAGTGAGGGAGAGGCAATTACCAAAGAACAAAAGGTAAATTGGCGCTTCAAAGAGGCTATTTATAGCAGAGAAGATAAATTGTTTGCTCAGCTTGGTTTAATTAGTAAAAATAAGAAGGTCCTGTCCGCGATGAAGAAGTTACCGGATACGTACAACTATGATGTTTTGGATAAATTGGCGTATAAACAAGGAAAAAAAGCAACAAACAATAATCCTTTTGAAATCAACAATCATTTTTACAAACAAAATATTTTACCAGTAGAGCGACATTTAAAAGGAGCACAAAAAGAGTTTGATTATCGTTATTCACCTGAATTTTCAGACTTCCAACTGGTTTTAAATGAAATGGCCAAACGTCAGATGGACGTGTTGTTTGTTATTCCTCCTGTCAATGAAAAATGGAGCAATTATACAGGCTTGTCACAAAAAATGTTGGCTGAATTTGATCGTAAGATTACCTATCAGCTAAAAACGCAAAACTTTACAAATATTTGTGATTTAAGCCAGGATAAAAATGTTCCTTATTTTATGGAAGATACAATTCATTTAGGATGGCGCGGATGGCTCGCAATGGATCAATCAGTCGCACCTTTTCTAAAAAATAAAAAAGCAGCGACGAACAGCTATCAGATAAATAGCTACTTTTTGACACCTGACTGGCAAAATAAAAATCCGAAAGAGATCCCATTTTAGATAAAGGAGAAAATCATCAAGAGATTTCAGAAACGTTCTGGCGGAAAATAGGAATGAGAAAGCAATGATGGAATTATTTTGTAATTTTTCAGAGAGATATTTCTGGGGTTTTTATGGAATGATGTTATAATAAGAATAAATTCTTAAAATAGATAGAGGAAAATACAGATGACAGAATTTCAGAAATATATTTTGCATGAACAGGTAAGGCCGTTGTTTTCAGAGATGAGGGTTGGGTTAGAAAAAGAAAGTCAACGAGTGACTTTAGCTGGAGACTTGGCAAAAACAGATCACCCAGCTGCACTGGGCAACCGCCAATATCATGCTTCTATTCAAACGGATTTTAGTGAAACCCAAATGGAATTGATTACGCCAGTCGCTTCCTCTGAGAAAGAGGTAATGAATTACCTAGCAGCTCTTCATGAAGTTTCATTACGCTCAATGAACCCAGAGGAAATGTTATGGCCGATGAGCATGCCACCCCAATTGCCTGAAGATGAGGGTGCGATTCAAATCGCCAAGCTAGATAGATTTGAGGAAGTTTTGTATCGACGTTATTTAGCAAAATCTTACGGTAAACGGAAACAAATGGTTAGCGGCATTCATTATAATTTTGAATTTTCACGAGAGTTCATGCAGAAGCTGTTTGAACACCAACCTCTTTTTACGACAATGGATGAACTGAGAACCGCTGTTTATATGACCGTAACGCGAAACTTTCTGCGTTACCGTTGGTTCTTAACCTATTTATTTGGCGCATCACCTGTAGCTGAAAAGGGCTATTTTGAGGAGGATGAAATTGTTCCTTCAAAACCGGTGAGAAGTATTCGTAACAGCGAATATGGCTACAGAAACCATAAAGGCGTAACGGTTTCTTATGCTTCGATTGAAGCATATGTTGCCGGAATTAAACGCTTAGTCGAATTAGGAATTCTATCAGAGGAAAAAGAATTTTATGCGCCGATTCGCTTGCGTGGCGGTAAAAAAGTTGCGGACTTAAAACAAATGGGTGTTCATTATATCGAAGTTCGGAATTTGGATATCGATCCGTTCGCTCCCTATGGTATTAAAGAAGAAACGGTACGCTTTATTCAGCTGTTCATGATGTATTTACTTTGGGTTGGGAATGAACAAATTCCAACGGAACTCTTAGTAGAAACTGGCGAACAATTAAATAACCAAGTGGCTTTAGAAGATCCTGAAACCATTACTTCCATGCAAAAAGAGGGTCTGCGCTTAATCAAAGAAATACGTATTATGGCGCAAGAATTGAATTTGTCTGACGCTGATCTAACGCTGATTTCACAAGCGGAAGAAAAGCTATACCAACCAGAAAAGACCCTTTCTGCTCAAATGATTGCCTATCAGAAAAAAGGACTTTCAAACCGTGCACTAGGTGTTCAGCAAGGGCGCGCTTTTAAAGAGAAAGCCTATGAGAAGCCATATCAGCTAGCGGGCTTTAAACAAATGGAATTATCGACACAGATTCTGCTATTTGATGCGATGCAAAAGGGTTTGGAAGTCACGGTCTTGGATGAACAAGATCAATTTATCAAACTAAAACAGCAGCAGCATGTTGAATATGTTAAAAATGCTAATATGACAAGTCAAGATACGTATATTACTCCTTTAATCATGGAAAATAAAACAGTGACGAAAAAAATTCTTGCTGCAGCTGGTTTTCAAGTTCCAGCAGGCAAAGAGTATCAAACCGTGCAGGCAGCGGAACAGGCCTATGATTATTTCAAAGCCAAAGGAATTGTGATCAAACCCAAATCAACCAATTATGGGATTGGCATTTCTATTTTTAAAGAAGGAGTTTCCAAGGAAGACTATCTAACTGGCGTTCGCTTGGCGTTGAAAGAGGATCAAACGATTTTGATTGAAGAGTATTTGACCGGAACGGAGTATCGTTTCTTTGTATTGGACAATCAGGTCAAAGCCATCTTGTTACGGATTCCCGCTAATGTGCAGGGAGATGGAAAACACACGATTCGCGAATTAGTAATTGCTAAAAATCAAGATTCTTTACGAGGCACGAATCATCGGGCTCCTTTAGAAAAGATTGAGTTAGGTGAAGTGGAAGAGCTTATGCTGAAAGAACAAGGTTATACATGGGAAAGTATTCCAAAAGCCAAAGAAATTGTTTATCTTAGAGAAAATTCCAATATTAGCACAGGTGGCGATTCGCTTGACGTTACGGATGAGTTTGATGATTCGTACAAGCAAATTGCGGTTGAAGCGGTCCAAGTATTAGGTGCAAAAATTTGTGGAATTGATTTAATTATCCCAGATAAGGAAATCCCGGCGACAAAAAATTCGGAGCAATATGGTATTATTGAGGCGAATTTTAATCCGGCTATGCATATGCATGTCTATCCTTTTGCTGGTCAAGGGCGCCGTCTAACGAAAGATGTGCTGCATTTGCTTTATCCAGAAATAGGATAAAATGACAAAGAAACACGGTGAATATTTGTTCAGCGTGTTTCCTTGTTATTTTTTTTCTGGATGAGTCGTTGCCAGAAAGATGTTTTTTGCGGTGTGGATGTTTCTTCTGGAAGTGGTGGCTGAGCTGCTTTTTTTTCTTGAAGGGTAATCGCGGCAACGTTGACTGCTTCTTTGGCACAATAAACGAGACCAGTATCCACGTTAGGATCAGTAACAAAGGTGAACGTACATGAGAACTGTTTAATAATCTCTAAGTAACTGGTTTGCAGAGCATCCGCCAATGTTCCATTCAGAAGAAGCAATTCTTTGGGATGGTCGTTGATTACTTGTTTTAGAATAGCTTGATTCTCCATTGTCGCCATTTCGTCCATCGTCATGACAAAATAGACACGTTCTCTAAAGGTTCCTAAATATTTTTTTTGCTCTTCTGGTTTCAGTTGGGGTGTTCCATATAGGCCCTTTTCTAAGTAACTTTGGACATCTTTTTCTGCCATAATCAAAACGCTCCTTTTCTTTTAAGTATAGCACAAACGATTTTAAGAATAATTGTCAAGCTGTTATTATTTTTGTATAATGAGTTTAATTAACTAAAAAATGAGGATAAATAAATGGATGATAAAGAAAATAAACTGATATGCTTAGCACAAAATCAAGTAATTGAAACAGAGCGATTACGTTTACGTCCGGTGACATTAAAAGATACAGCGGATATGTTTGAATACGCCTCAGATGAAGAAACAGTGGCTTTTGTATTCCCAAGGCAGGAAACGATAGAAGATACCAGAAAAAGCATTGTACTTTACTTTATGGAAGCACCTTTGGGTAAATATGGAATTGAATTGAAGGACACGAGAAAAATGATTGGAACGATTGATATTCGCATGTCAAAGAATCACCCAAAAGGAGAAATTGGTTATGCATCAAATAAAGCTTACTGGGGCAATGGCTATGTACCAGAAGCAGCTCGTGCGCTAATAAAAATTGGTTTTGAAGAAGCAGGTCTTGTGCGAATCGAAGCCTATCATACAGAAGAGAATCGTAAGTCTGGTCGTGTTATGGAAAAGATCGGGATGAAACGAGAAGGTCTTCTGCGTAATCATGCGGAGGTGAAAGGAAAGATCATGAATAGTATCCTGTATGCTATTACAAAAGAGGAGTACAAAAGCTAGTAGGAGGAGTTAGATGTTTACAGAAAAAGAGTTTGAAGTCTTCTCAATTAGTGGTTTAGAAGCAAGAATGGCGGCTATTCGGCAACAGATTCAGCCACATTTTAAAGAATTGGATGAATACTTTGTTCACCAATTAGAGCCAGCTTTGGGAACTGTATTGCCGATTCATATTGCCCAGCATAGACGGCGAACGACCCACGCACCGGAAAGTACGTGGTCAGCGATGGGCGGCGACCATCGTGGCTATAAGAAGTATCCGCATTTTCAATTAGGCATTAACGGTGCGTATATTTCGATGTGGCTGTCTTTAATTGACAATCCCCAGAATGAAAAAGAAATTGCGAATACATTTTTAAAAAACAGCAAAAAAATCACGACGCTAGGTCCTGATTTTGTGATTTCTCTTGATCATACGGTTAGCAAAGTAACGTTTCTCAAAGAAATGAATCTTGAAAAAGCGCTGATCCGTTTTCGTGATGTGAAAAAGGGTGAACTTCAAATTGGGCGAGTCTTATACAAAGACAATCCTCTATTACAAGATGCGCAAAAATCACGTCAATATATGTTGGAAACCTATGAAAAACTAGCGCCGCTATACCTGCTTGCGCGGAAGACGCAAAAATAATTACGGAACAATATTGTTTTTTATAAAGACTGATAAATCAATGATTTGTTAGTTTTTTTTTGTTATTTTGCGGAAATAATGGAAAATAGAGCAAGGTTGTAGGAAGAGCAAAAAAGTCAGTGGTATACTCTTTGTTGTTTGGAGGTAAAAAAATGAAAGATGCACTTTATTGGGCTGAAAAAATGCGTAAAAAAATAATTAGCCCTACTGAATATCACAAAGAAGTAGCCCAACGAATCAAACAGAAAAATCAGGCACTAAACGCTTATGTGGAGGTTCGAGCGAGCGAAACAAGGAATCCTTCATTAATGGAAACACAACCGTTTTACGGCATTCCTATTCCGCTAAAAGTCTTAGGTCAAACCAAGAAAGGGATGCTTGATTCTTCGAGCTCACGTTTATTTGCAAAGCATCAAGCGAGCAGCACGGATAACTTTGTTAAAAAATTGGAAGAACTCGGCTTTTTACCTTTTGGAAAAACGAATGCGCCGGAATTTGGCTTTAAAAATATCACCGATCCACAGCTCTATGGTGTAACGAAAAATCCTTGGAATCTGGATTACCATGTTGGCGGCTCTAGTGGTGGAGCCGCTGCGGCTGTTGCTAGTGGGATTGTTCCCATTGCGGGAGCGAGTGATGGTGGAGGCTCCATTCGAATCCCTGCTTCTTTTGCTGGTTTAGTTGGATTAAAGCCGACGAGAGGGAGTATGCCGGTCGGACCGAGTGGTTGGCGCGGTTGGCAAGGGGCGTCCATTAATTTTGCGTTAACCGTCTCCATGCGGGATACGCAAACTTTATTTGAGGCTATGCGCACAGTTCAAAAGCAAGCACCCTATCAGGCGCCTTTCTATACCCAAAAGACGACTCCAGAGAAAAAAACGCTTAGAATTGCTTATTGTACAGCTTCTCCTGTTGCCATGCCTGTTTCAATTGAAGCAGAGCAAGCCACTAAACAAGCAATCCATTTTTTGGAAAAACAAGGACATCAGGTGGTGGAAATTTCACTTCCGTACGATGGCATTGCGTTAATGGATAGCTATTATCAAATGAATGGTGCCGAAACTGCCGCAATGATGGAGAATATAGAAAGAGGCTTGGGACGAAAGGTAACAAAAAAGGATATGGAGCCGATGACATGGGCGATTTATCAATATGGACGCACAATTTCGGGGAGTCAATACAGCAGGTTGCTGCAATTATGGGATCAAGCAACGGTTCAAATGGAAGCAGTATTCCAAGCGTTTGATCTTTTTCTGACGCCGACCACAGCAGATCATGCCCCGCTAATTGCACAAGATTTGCAAAGCGCTACGATTCGAGAATTAATAGCACATGCAGAAGAGCTTTCGGCAGTCGAACGACAAGTGCTAGTTGCTGAAATGTTTGCGAAAAGTTTAGCGATTACGCCCTATACGCAAATTGCAAATTTAACTGGGGAACCAGCAATTAGTTTACCTACATATATCACGGAAAAAGGTCTTCCGCTAGGCATTCAATTTATGGCCTCAAAGGGACGAGAAGATCTCTTATTTCAAATTGGGAAAGAGTTTGAAGCACAACATCAATTTTGTTTACCAAATACATATTAAAGGAGTCGGAAAAATTATGAAAAAATGGGCAATTGCACTCATTAGTTTAGTGGGGGTAAGTTTACTGATTGCAGGGTGTTCTACCAAGAAAACCAGCGATCAAAGTTGGGAAAAAGTGAAAGAAGAGCAAAAAATAGTTGTTGCAACGTCAGGTACGCTTTATCCTAGTTCTTATTATGGAGCAGACAATAAATTAACAGGCTATGATGTTGAAGTAGTCAAAGAAGTAGCCAAACGATTGGA
>JAATGB010000124.1 GCA_015654945.1 Lactobacillales bacterium
CGCGACTCACAAGCGGCGTTTTCAGACATCAATGATAAGACCCAAGAAAGTATTACTGGAATCAAGGTGATCAAAACCTTTGGCCAAGAAAAAGAAGACCTGCAAGATTTTGAAAATAAAATCGCTGGTGCAATTAAGAAAAATAATAAAGTTAAATTTCTAGAAGCACTATTTGATCCGATTATTACGCTGATTATTGGAATTGCCTATGTCCTGACCATTATTGTTGGCGGTCATTTTATTATGAGTGGAGAACTCACCATTGGACAGCTCGTTACCTTTATTAACTACATTACTATGTTAGTCTGGCCGATGTTCGCGATTGGTCGCTTGTTTAATGTTTTGGAAAGAGGTAGCGCAAGCTACGATCGGGTTCAAGATTTACTGCGGGAGCGGTCGTCGATTATTGAAAGTGAAACTGCCAGTCAAGAACTTGCCAAGGGAGATATCTCCTATCAATTAGCGATGTTCCAATACCCAGATGATGACAAGCCGGTTTTAAAAGAAGTCGCTTTTGAGCTAAAGGAAGGTGGCACGCTAGGAATTGTAGGGAAAACAGGTGCTGGTAAAACGACGATTTTAAAATTATTTTTACGTGAATATGATAATTATGAAGGAACGATTTATTTTGGCGGAAAGGATATTCGCACGTATTCCTTTGACGCGTTACTTGATTCGATTGGCTATGTGCCGCAAGATCACTTTCTCTTTTCCATGAGTATTCGAGACAATATTCGATTTGCAAATCCCGCATTGCCACAGGAAAATGTGGAAGCAGTAGCAAGACTCACTGCGATTCATGAAGACATTTTAGGCTTTCCACGACAATATGAAACAATGGTTGGGGAACGGGGTGTTTCCTTATCGGGTGGACAAAAACAACGGCTTTCGATTGCTAGAGCTTTGATTTTGAATCCGGAATTGTTAATCTTGGATGATGCGTTATCGGCAGTTGACGCGAAAACAGAAGAAACGATTTTAACCAATTTAAAAGAATTACGTGGTGATAAAACCACCATTATTGCGGCGCATCGTTTGAGTAGTGTCAAGCATGCACAAGAAATCATCGTAGTGGATGAAGGTAGTATCATTGAGCGCGGAACGCACCAACAGTTACTTGCATATGATGGTTGGTATAAAAAAATGTATGAACAGCAGCAATTAGAGGCCAAAATTGAAGGGGGCGATCGATAATGGAAGAACCACAATCAGAATGGACAAAATCGATGTCCATCAAAGAACAGACCACGATTGTCCGTCGTTTATTAAGTTTGGCAAAACCTTTTAGGAAGCAATTTATCTTTGCGATCATTCTTTCGTGTGGACTCTCGACGATGAATGTTTTACTGCCAAAAATTATTCAAGTATTTATGGATGATTATTTAACACCTAAAACAGCGACGAACGCAATTATTCTCTACTTTGCTTTCTTATATTTAGCTGGAATTATCATGAAAAGTGTTATTTGGTTTTTTCAATGGTCGATCTATGCGAATGCTTCGCTAAAAACATATCAGACCATCCGCATTCATTTATTTGAAAAACTTCATACGTTGGGGATGCGTTACTTTGATCAAACGCCAGCTGGTTCGATTGTTTCTCGGGTAACCAATGATACAGAAACGCTATTCGAATTTTGGTTTGTGTTTTTAGCGGTTATCACAGGAATCTTTTCGGTGGTTGCTTCTTTTCTGGCAATGTATGCAGTTAGTCCGTCCATCACCGCAGCTTGTTTGTTCTTTCTCCCTATTTTACTCGTTATTATTTGGTATTATCAAAAATACAGTTCCAAGGTTTATCGCGGAATGCGAGAAAAACTAAGCCAGCTGAATACCAAGCTTAACGAATCGATTTCAGGAATGAGTATTATTCAACAATTTAGGCAAGAAAAAAGATTAGAAAATGAATTTGAACAGACCAATCAGGAATACCTTAACGCAAGATTTGCGATGATTAAAACAAACTCCTTGTTATTAGCACCCGTGATTAATCTATTAATGGCTCTCGCTGTAGCGGTTGTATTGTCTTTATTTGGATACAAATCATTGTCAAAACCCGTTGAAGTCGGGATGATTTATGCTTTTATTTCTTATGTACAAACCTTTTTTAACCCAATGACCGATATGATGGACCAATTAAGTACCTTTCAAGATGGGATCGTTGCGGGCAGTCGTGTGTTAAAAATTTTGGATCATCAAGAAGTAGCACCCGCACAACAAAAGGATGCGCATGCTGAAATTCAAGAGGGAAAAATCGAATTTAGAGATGTTAGTTTCTCTTATGATGGACAACATAATGTCTTAAATCATATCAGTTTTATTGCCAATCCAGGAGAAACCGTCGCGTTAGTTGGTCATACTGGAAGTGGTAAAAGCTCGATTATCAATGTTATGATGCGTTTTTATGAATTTTATGATGGACAAATTTTAATCGATGATCGGGACATCCGTGAATATCCGATGGAAGAGTTACGTCGGAAGTTGGGCTTAGTTTTACAGGATGCTTTTATGTTTTACGGCGATATTTCAGGGAATATTCGTATGCTAAATTCTGAGATTACAGATGAGCAGATCAAAAATGCGGCAGAATTTGTACAGGCAGATACGTTTATTCAGACGCTTCCGGGCAAATACCATGCGAAAGTGATTGAACGTGGTGCCAGCTATTCAAGTGGTCAACGCCAATTGATTTCCTTTGCGCGTACGATTGTTACCGATCCGAAAGTGCTTGTTTTAGATGAAGCAACGGCGAATATTGATACGGAAACGGAAGCATTAATTCAAGAAGGACTTTCGCGAATGCGCCAAGGCAGAACGACGATTGCGATTGCCCATCGTTTGTCGACGATCCGTGATGCGAATTGTATTCTTGTATTAGAAAAGGGCACAATCGTTGAACGAGGAACACATGACGAATTAGTCAAACAAAGTGGTTTGTACTATGATATGTATCGTTTACAGAAAAATAATAGCTAAGCACAATAAGCAAAGCATTTTCTAGTTGATTCTCTTAAAAAGAATCGAATAGAGAATGCTTTTTTTATAGTTTCGCCCAATTTAATTATATGTGGATTTTCTAATGAAAACAAAATTCAGTGAAAATTCTATTAGAAATAGCGCATCTAAATTATTGAATAACAAAGTTTTATTATGATATCACTGTAAAAATAGTGATAGTTTCCGCGGTATGTGCCCTTATAAAAGAACTGTAGTTATCTAATTTTTGTAAACAAAAAAAACATTTTCTTTTAATGTGGCAGTAAGTTGATTGTAAAGTAGCCAAAAAAAGTGTATCATATTCATTTGTTTTTGATACAGTTTGTTTTGCTAGTTAAAAGTCCTATAAAGATAGGATTACTTGAAAAAAAAACCCTAAATATCTCTTGTTCTTTTAACTAATGTTTTTAAGACGGAACATTGAAGTTGAAAGGGAGTGTTGTTCAAGCATAAGTCTTCGTATCGTTTAATAAAAAGAGAGGAGAATGAGAAAACAAACTAGCAAAAATCAAAAAAGTAAAGGAAGCGAAAATAGTGGATTGGAAAAAAAGTTTTACCATTGCGACAACGTTATTTACGTTGATTAGTCAAGGAATGACCAGCATCACTGCCAGCGCAGTGACGGATGCAAGCGATGATTCTGTTACAAACGAAATTTATTTTGAACAAAATGATCAATTAATGACTAACTTATCTCTGGAGCAAAATACGACACAAAAAATTACCGTTGTTGATAAGAATGATGAGGATGCCACGTTAATAATTGATTTGCCAGCTGCGATTCAACTTGATGCAGATGCAACTAATAAGCAATTAGCAGACGCACAATCAGTTAATTATAATCAAGAAAATAATCGCGTGACGATAAACTTTAAAATGGATAAAATGGAATCCAAGAAAGCAAATTTGGTTTTAAAAGGAGTAAATCCAACCCAAAACACTGCACAAGCATTTTTTGCAAAAACACAAAGAAGTAATGGTAAAACGTATCAGTCAAAGGCCGTAATGGTTAGTGTAAGTACACCAAATACGACATCTTCTGATACTAAATCTACTACCAATTCTACAAACGATGTTTCTTCTACGGAAGATGCAGGGGAGAGTGATTCGAGTCGCTCTAAAGTAGATGCTAGTGTTCGTTCTGGAAATGCAAATGTTGATTTAGACATTTCAGCTATATCGGATACAATTCTTTCAGGTGCAGATGCGACTTATGCATTGAACTTTAAGGTAACAGGAAGTCAAACTATTTATAATCATGCAGCCATCACTGTGAATATTCCAACAGGATATAGTTTAAATCAGGAATTGTCTTCGATTCAGATTGCCGGAGTAACACCGACATTTAATGAAACGACAGGACAACTACTCTACAGTTTTGACCAAATTACTTCTGGTCAAGCCTATACAGTGAATTTAAAAGTGGCAACAAAAAACGGCACAACGCCAAAAGGAACAGCCATTACATTGACTTCTGATTTTACAGCAGATGAGTTTTCAGGTAATGCACATACAGAAGCAACGGAAGTGGTAGATGCAAGCTCAAGTTTAGCATCATCCAAAAAATATGCGAAAACCTTAGATACAAACAATGCAGAAAAAACAGATCCACCAACAGCAGGAGATACTGGTGTCTGGTCAATTAAAATTTCAGCAGATAAAAAGGATACAGGACTTCTTTATTTCAAAGAAGGATCCAAAATTAAAATTGTTGATACAATTCCAGATGGTTTAACCTATGTAAATGATAACGCAAGCGGCGTGTACGATGCCTCTGCCAAAACTGTAACATGGGAATTTGATGCTCCAACAACTGCAGAACAAGAAGCAGCAACAGATTCATTGTTCAATAAAGAAATTGAACTGAATTTAAAATTCAACGATGATATTGCCAATTTTGCCAAATTTACCAATAATGTTCATTCAGAAGGAACGGATATTAGTGATCAAACAGTGGTAAGCGATGCTTCAGCAGATATATCTGCTGGGATTAGCGATCCAAATAATATTCCTCCTGGTACGCAATACTGGTCAAATCATGGAGGACCTATTGATGGACAAGGGAGCACGGGTCCTACGTTTAACAGTAATAATCCTGATCCAGTTGTGTATGATTCAGCTTTATTAGGCTTTTCAATAGATGCTTTAGCAGGACCGACGGATAGTCCGACTAAAGATTTTGAAAAATACACCATAACATATGATGTTGATGGGAATCTAAATCTTGCTTATCTTGATTTTTCTGGTTGGGCTAATTTTAGACCGGATACAAGCTATCCAGATGGTGTTAGTCTAAGCTCTGCACCTAGAATTGATATTTATGTAACGGTGAATGGGGAAGAGCGCAAAGCGATCAGTGACACAGAATTTACTGGTAAATCATTTACTTTACAAGATTTAGGGCTCTCTAGTTCTGACCATGTAAGTCAATTTAGATTTGACTTTACCAATGCGCCAGCAGGCTTATATACACCCTTTATGTATCCAAGATTTACAATTAAAAAAGGCTTTACAGGTACCGTGACAAACAAAGTACATTATGATGTTACGGGGTATAATAAAGCAGGAGAAAAAGTATCTTGGAACAATAATTCAGAAGCAGACACGATCAATTCGTTAACAGGTCCACGGACTGCAGAAGTTGTTGCGCCACCTGCTGATTCGATTCCAATTGCACGTTCTGCAATTGCTTTTGATAACTCAGACAATGGCGTGGTTAAAGCGGGAGACAACCGTATAACAGGTAGTTTTGCAAACGATAAAAGTTCACCAGAGGAAATGAATCAACCTTTGGAATCGATGGTGCTACTTCCAGTTGGAGTGGTTGTGAATGAAGCCAATCCAGAATATCAGTTAATGAGCTTATCTGGTAAGTGGGATGAAGCAACTTCTGATGGAAATAACCAAAACGGAAATGTTGCCATCGTTAACAATGATTACAATGGAACCGGAAGACAATTAATCAAGGTCCAATGGAATGATGCCATACTTAATCCAGGAAGACTACTCAGTTATTCATTTAATGTAGTGATCCAAGAGAGTGCACCCACACCTTTACGGATGGATACTCATGGATTCTCAGGAGAGGAAAAACTAGCTGTTCCTTCGGGAGCCGCAACACTTACGGATTCTTACTTAGAAATAGATACTGCAGATTTGAATGGTGATGGGAACACGACTCAAAATAGCGTGCTATCTTCGAACCAATACCGAATGATAAAAGAAAACCAAGTCAAAACTGAAAAATTGGTTAAAGGTGATAAAGACGATACGTACTCCAAATTTGCCCATACAAGTTTAGGTGGCGCAATTGATTATCAATTAACGATGACCAATGAAGGAAGTAATATTGGAAATTTTGTTATGATGGATGTTCTTTCTTCTGAAGGGGATCTAGGAATTACCGATAATACTTCTAGAGGAAGTAAATTTACACCAGAATTGACAGGTGCAATTACTCTTCCTTCTGAGTGGAACGGAAAAGTAACAATTAAATATAGTGAAGCAACGAATCCAAGTAGAAAAACATTAGATGATAATGTTAATTATCCTGAAACAACTGAGCATTTAACTGACCCGGCTGATGCGCAAGAACCAAATTGGGTGACTGCCGATCAAGTAAGTGACTGGAGCAAAATCCATAGCTTCATCGTGACATTAGATGATGGCGCATGGACAACAGGTGAAACAATCACATTAAGCTTCTCAATGAAAGCACCAAGTGAATTACCAAGTGATTTAACGAATCCAGATAATGATGATCAAACGCGCGCAGCTTGGAATTCATTTGCTTATACTGCCAATAATTCGCAAGTAGTAGAGCCAGAAAGAGTAGGCGTTGTCGTTGATTTTGTTGGATCAGCAGTGCTGACAAAAACAGATAGTGTAAGCGGAGATGCTTTACAAGGAGCTGTTTTTGAATTACAAGATAAAGATGGTAAGGTGTTACAGAGTGACTTAGCGACAGATGAATCAGGAAAATTAACAGTCAATAATTTAGCACCTGGTGATTATCAATTTGTCGAAACCGAAGCCCCAACAGGGTACGACTTAGATACGACACCAGTAACCTTTACGATTGATTCGGGTCAAACAGAAGCAGTTCAAGTAAGTATGACGAACACGTTGACACCCGGTGGCGTCGTGTTGACGAAAACAGATAGTGTAAGTAGAGCTGTCTTACAAGGAGCTGTTTTTGAATTACAAGACAAAGATGGCAAGGTGTTACAAAGCGGGTTGACGACCGATGAGTCAGGGAAATTAGCAGTCGATGATTTAACACCCGGTGACTATCAATTTGTTGAAACCCAAGCCCCAACAGGCTACGATTTAGATGCGACACCAGTGACCTTTAAGATTGAAAAAGGACAAACAGAAGCAGTTCAAGTTAGTCTGGAAAATACACTAACTCCTGGTGGTGTTGTGTTAACAAAAGTCGACGATCAAACAGGTGCCAAATTAGCCGGAGCGATCTTTGAATTACAAGATAAAAATGGCAAAGTATTGCAAAGCGGCTTGACAACCGATGCTTCTGGAAAACTGGCAGTCGATGGGCTAGCACCTGGCGCTTATCAGTTTGTAGAAACACAGGCTCCGGCTGGCTACGAATTAGACAAAACCCCGGTAACCTTTACGATTGAAAAGGGGCAAACAGTTGCCAAAGAAGTTGAAAAAACAAACACAGAAAAAGACCACGGTGTTGTTCTTAGAAAAGTAGATGCCGAAACCTTAAAAGGATTACAAGGAGCTGTCTTTGAACTAAGAAATAGCGAAGGAAAAGTTCTTAAAAAAGATCTAACAACAGATAAGTTAGGATATATTTACTTAGAAGAGTTAAAAGCAGGAAACTATCAATTAGTTGAAATCCAAGCCCCAACTGGCTATATTTTAGATAGTACACCTCTAAACTTTACAGTAGAGAAAGAACAAGCAGGTATTATTTCCTTAGTTAAAAAGAATCAAAAGAAAACGACTCCAGATGGACCAAATAATTCAGATGGAAAGAGCTCAAATACTTATCGGTTACCACAAACAGGTGAGGCGAATTCTGCTATTCTTTTATCGCTAGGTGGAATGTTAATCGTGTTATTCTTGGGAGTTTGGTTCCTTCGTAAAAAAAGAATAAACTAATTTTGTATTGAGCCGTCAGTAAATAGGAAAAAAACAGTAAAATTAAAAAGTAGGTGAGAGCAATTGCTTTCACCTACTTTTTTCAATTAATGGCATAAATAAACCACATGTAATACCAAATCATATTCACCTGTTAGTCAAGAATTCGTCTAAGATAAGTGTTTTAAGTTTTATCAGGTATTTCTACTAGTAAATACCTGATAAAATGGCGTTACAATAAGCTTATTCAATGGTATTGATTGTACCCTTAGTACGCCAGCTACCTGAACGCCAGCGATAGAGCATTAAGAAGCTGCGCAAAATTTCATCAATTGCATAAGCCAGCCAAACGCCAACTAAGCCCATTTTAAGCCAGATTGCCAAACTATAGGAAAAAGGTAGACTAATTACC
>JAATGB010000094.1 GCA_015654945.1 Lactobacillales bacterium
CACCGCTTTCTACTTTATAATAAATTAAATTTTTTAATTTTTTGCACTAGCCTTGATGTCTCATTTGGACAATAGATTATCGATTAACAGAAGAATTGTCAAGACTGAACTAATCATTGTTCAGATTTTAATTCAGTTGCTTTGACACCAGGAACTGTTAATAAAGTTAGCACTAAAGCAACCGTAAAAGCAACAATCAAAGAAAGAATAAAACCAATAAATTCAGAATTAATACCTGATTTACTGATGAACATCGGAATTCCAAAAATACCACCAGATGCAAAACCACCATACATTTTTGCGCTTGAAAAACCAGCGATTGCACCTCCAAATGCCGAACCAATAGATGCCATAATAAACGACTTCTTATGTGGAATCGTCACACCGTAAATAATTGGTTCTGTAATTCCTAAAAATCCGGAAATAACCGCTGTCAAAGACAATTCTTTAAATTTATGATCTTTTGCTTTGATAAACATGGCTAGAGCTGCACCAACTTGCCCAAAAACAGTACAATAAAGCATTGCATTGATTGGATCAAAGCCCTTGGTTGCAATGTTATTTAAAAACACAGGAATGAAAGCCCAATGAAGTCCAAGAAGAACTGCCCCTTGCCAAATTCCTGCTAATAAAAAACCAGCTACAGGAGGAAAAACACCATAAATAGCTAAGACAACATCTGCTAACCATTGACTCAATGTATTTGTAATCGGACCTACTACTAGAAATGTCACGGGTACTACAATGACTAAACATAATAAAGGAACAAATATTCCTTTTAAAGATTTAGGAATGATCCGGTTCAGTAGTTTTTCCACAATCGAAAGAAAGTATACCGCTGCAATAATCGGAATCAAGGTCTGTGCGTAACTCATCAAGACAACTGGAAGACCTAAAAAATTAAGCTGTCCGCCAGAATTATATGCGGCTACCATCGTGGGATAGACCAACGCACCTCCTATAATAGCCCCCATATATTGATTCGTTTTAAATACTTTTGCTGCCGAAAAACCTAGTAAAATAGGTAGAAAATAAAATAATGCATCTGCTGCTGCGTACAAAATCATATAAGTTCCTGATTTTTCAGTTACTATATCTGTCAAAGTTAATAAAACAAGAAATCCCTTTAAAATACCCGATGCAGCCAACGGACCCAAGATAGGTGTAAATAATGAAGAAAGAATTTGCACAGCAGAGTTAAAGAAAGAGGTTTTCCCCTTCTCTTCATTAGCAGCTATCTTTTGGTCCGTATCTACATCATTGACAGCAAGAAATGGAAGAATATTTTCATAAACATTCGCAACATTTTCGCCAATAACTACTTGATACTGTCCACCGCTTTTAACGACTGTCATTACACCCTCTAATGATTTAATATCTTCTGTTTTTGCTTTTGACTCATCCTTCAAATGGAAACGAAGCCGTGTGACACAATGAATGAGGCTCGTAACATTTTGCTTACCACCAACCAACTCAATTATCTGACTCGCTAATTCTTTATCGTTCATAATGCTTTCTCCTTCTCTATTTTTAATTTGGTTTGACGCTTTACTCATGCTTTAAAAAAACATTTTTCTTAACATAATTTAGCCACTCATCATAGAATACTGAATCATCTACTCTCGGTGTAAACATCCGTATTCGCTGACCTGCTGGAACTATTTCTTTACTCATTTTTATCGTGCCCAAGGCTGACATTTCTTCTATGTTACTCACCAAAATCGATTTTTGTAAACTATCTGCCAGAAACTGCATGAGCAGTTGATTTCTCGAAGCCCCGCCATCAACTTTCACTATTTTTATTTTAACACCACTCGTCCGTTCCATCGCATCAATAACTGCTTTAATTTGATAGACAATGCTTTCAAATCCCGCCCGAATCAGATGATTTTTGGTCGTTGTTCGATTCATACCAACAAATGCTGCTTTTACTTCTGATTGCCAAAAAGGTGCTCCTAATCCTAATTGAGCTGGAATCAAGTAAACGCCACCATTATCAGGTAATGAAAAAGCTGCTTCACTAGCTAATTCATAATCTTCAAATAAACCTAAATCATCAGACAACCACGTTAAAGTATCTCCACAAGAACGAATGATTCCCTCAAGAGCATAAAATGTTTTTTCTGCCTCTTTCCAAGCAATCGTTGTCATGATTTCATCATTCACAAAATCTGATTGTTCCTCTGCTTGCATCATAACTGAACATCCTGTTCCCAATGTTACTTTAACTTCACCAGTTTTTAAACACCCTTGACCATATAGTGCAGCTTGCGAATCAGCCATAACGCTTACAATTGGTATCCCTTGAAACTGGCCAAAATCATCTTTTGATTCTTTTACATCAGCTAATGCTGCAAGAGGAATATCAAACAAGTTAGTCAATTCTTCATCCCAGCGGTTTTGATGAATATCATAAAGAAGCGTGCGACAAGCATTGCTAGGTTCTGTGGCATATATTTTGCCTTGCGTTAAATTCCATAAAATCCATGTATCCATTGTGCCAATTCCTAAACGACCACTTTCTGACAAGGCTTTCATTTCAGGATAGTGGCGAAAAAGCCACTTGATTTTTGAACCAGAAAAATAAGGATCTAGTCGTAAACCTGTTTTACGCTTAACTGTTTCTTCCTTGCCATTCAGCAACAGTTCGTTACAAACGGAAGTTCCTCGCTTACATTGCCAGACAATAGCATTTGAAACTGGTTTACCCGTTTCCTTGTTCCATGCAACGATTGTTTCACGCTGGTTCGTTATCGAGATACTTTTTATCGCCGAAGATTCTAGCTTGTATTTCTTAAGCATTTCAGCAAACAGTTGATAAATATTCGTCATAATTTCGAGTGGATCATGTTCCACCCAACCTTCTCGTGGATAAATTTGTTGATGCTTCTTGTCTAAACGATCCACAATTTCTATTTCTTTTAATGTTGTAACCAATAGTAATTTCGTTCCTGAAGTACTTTGGTCAATGACTACTCGATAGTCACACTCCTGTCTTGTCATGTTTCTGCGCCACCATTTCCTTGACAATCTTACCAAAAGATTTCGGTTCTAACCCATAATGTGTAAAAATTTCCAAACCTGTACCCGTTACAGCCGGTTCATCAGGAATTCCAATAATTTTATGGATTACATCCGCGACTTCGCTCAACACTTCTGCGACTGCACCGCCAAGACCACCAAAAATGCTATGCTCTTCAATCGAAACAACCAAACCCGTTTCTTTAGCAGCAGATAGAATAGCTTCTTTATCAATCGGCTTAATCGTGTGAATATTGAGAACTTTACATGAAATATTGTCTTTCATTAAATTTTCAGCTGTATCTAAAGCTATTCGCACGGTTTCTCCTGTGGCGATTAAAACCACATCAGTGCCCTCCTTCATCGTTACTGCTTTTCCAATTTCAAAACCGTAATTAGCATCCGAGTAGCAATCTTGAACCGGATTTCTACCAAGTCTGATATATGCTGGTTGATCAGAATGTGTCAAAGCTTGAAACATTGCCTTCGTTTCATGACGGTCTGCAGGCAATAAAACTTGAAGATTTGGGATTGCACGTGTAACCGCAATATCTTGCAAGGAATGATGACTCATTCCTAAAGAACCATAGCTTACACCGCCACTAATTCCGACTAACTTAACATTTGTATTTGAATATGCAACATCCACTTTAACCTGCTCAATACTTCGCATGCTGAGAAAAGCCGCTGGAGAAGCAACGAAAGGTCTTTTGCCAGAGTGTGCCAGTCCTGCCGCAATACTTACAATGTTTTGCTCTGCAATTCCCACTTCTATCATTTGTTTTGGTAATGCTTCTGCAAAAGGAACGAGTGAGGCCGAGCCACGAGAATCACTCGTTAAAACGAGTAAATCTTTTGATTTCTTACCTGCTTCTGTTAACACCTCACACATTACTTGACGATTGGCTATTTTGTTCATTTCCTTGTCGCTCATTTTTCAAGCACCTCCAGTTGTTGATTGAGACTTACAAGCGCTTCTTCATATTGTTCATCTGTTGGAACCTTGTGATGCCAGGCTGCTACATTTTCAGCAAAAGCAACACCTTTTCCTTTAACCGTATGTGCAAGAATCATTTTTGGTTTGCCCTCTTCATGTGGTGTTTCAAAAGCTCTGATTAAACTCTCAATATCATTTCCATCTGCGACCTCTAGCACTTGCCAGCCAAAAGCTTCCCATTTTTCTTTCAATGGCTCGACCCGCATAACCTCTTCTGATTTCCCGGTGATTTGCAAGCCATTTCGATCAATAATTGCTGTTAAATTATCCAACTGATAATTGGCTGCTGCCATCGCACCTTCCCAGACAGAGCCCTCTGCCAGTTCGCCATCTCCAAGTAAAGTATAGGTTTGATAACTCCTTTGATCTAATTTAGCCGCTAATGCAATTCCTACTGAAACAGCCAAACCATGTCCTAAAGAGCCTGTATTCATTTCAACACCGGGCACTTTATTATTAGGATGACCAATCAAACGCGAACCATACTGAGAATATGTTGCAAGCTCTTCCTTGCTGATAAATCCCTTATCCGCCAAAATTGCCCAATAAACTTCAACCGCATGTCCCTTACTTTGAACATAACGATCACGATCATCTGCTTTAGGATTTTTTGGATCTACATTCAAAACATGGTAGTACAGTGATACTAAAATATCCGCACAAGATAAATCAGAACCTGTATGACCTGTTTTCGCATTTTTAATCATTCGCCAAACATCTTTCCTAATTTCTAGTGCTTTTTTCTGCAATTCGTTCATTTGAATTCCTCTTTTCTTACTAAATCACCACGAAGATAGGCTTGAACATCTTCTTCTATTGGATCGTAAAAATCAGCTTTGATGCCAATATATTTGCATGCTTCATACAAGACTGGCACGACTTTATCATAAACAGCTGCGATATGATGAATATAGGGACCGTATACTAATTTTGTTTCGAAACGATTTAAATTATCAAATTCCACCCACACATATGTTCCTTGGTTATACGGACCATCTATGACTTTGCCATTGCCTATTAAAAGTGAATATTCGCCATTATCGCCATCAAAGCGACACAAAGTTAATGTACCTTTCTTCGCTTCAAACGCGACGGAACCCGGATAATCGAAGACAAAATGTCGGGGTGGCAAAACTGGTTTTGTTGCTGCGGTTGAAAAAGGAAAAACCCCTAAATGCTGTAGCAATTCTCCATTTTCATTGTCTGGATGTCGCGTATTCACATCTGCAAAAATGGCTCGCTGTTCTCCACGAGTAGCCGCTTCAAGCAATAGCTCTGAGATTACACCATGAATATCAGTCTCACAGGTCACTGGTAAACCCTCATCTTGTAACAAAGATTCAGCCGCGTAAGGAAGAATGCCAATTTCATCTTGGAGAGCGGTCCAACACTGAATAGCGCCTGCATTGCATCCGTATTTTTGAGTTAAATTTCGAATGGCGATTTTTAATGCAGCGATCATTTCAACTTCATTTTCTTTAATTTTCACCTCAGCAATCCCATGAATAAAGGCAGTCGTTTCTTTTATTTTATTTGTTTCATGTGCTTGAACTTTTTTAATTTCTTGTACCAGTTCATTCAATGGTATCGGCGAAAGTTGAATATTGAACCGCTCTAATAACTCCCCTTCATTACAGATCGTCGACCAAAAATCAAAAGGACGCGGACCTATTTGCAATATTCGAGTATTACGAAACACCTTCACAACATTACATACCTTCAAAAAATCTTTGATTCCTCGTGCAAAAGCTGGATCATCTAAATGGCAGTTTTTAATATACGTGAAAGGAATCTGAAATCGGCGTAATACCTTTCCAATTGCGAATAAACCACATTGTGTATCACGTAAACGCGAACCGTCTGGCGCAGGACGTTCATCTCTTGGTCCCCATAAAACTACTGGTACATTCAGCTTCTTTGCTAGTCGTGCACATTCGTATTCTGTCCCAAAATTTTCATTGGCCAGAAACAAACCATCAATCTTTGCTTCAGAAAACTTTTTTGCGATTTTTTCCATTCCTTCATCGTCATAAAGTAAACCGTCCTCATTGATCTCCTTGATATCAACATAGTCAACTCCTAATTCATTCAACTTTTTACGGGTTAATTCTGCATACTCAATCGCAGTTTGCGCACTAAAAAGATTCCGACGTGTGGGAGCAAAACCCAGCTTAATTTTATCTAACATACCACCATTCCTCTCCAAAACTCGTTTAACTAAAATTAAATTTTAGTTTAGTTTTAGTTTTAATAAAGAAAGCTCTTTCTTTATCTAAAACAATAGCATTTTGTAAAAAATAAGTCAATAACTTCTTTTTATTAATTAAAAACTATTTTACTTTTCTCTTTTTTTAGTAAAACAAAATGTTGTTTTGCTAAACTAAACAAAAA
>JAATGB010000198.1 GCA_015654945.1 Lactobacillales bacterium
ATGGGTTTCTCAAATGTTGGCTTAGGTTTAGTACATGGAATGGCACATCCTTTATCAGCTTGGTACAACACACCTCATGGCGTAGCGTGCGCAACTTTATTGCCACTTATCATGGATTTTAATAAAGAATATACAGGTGAAAAATACCGGGATATCGCCATTAAAATGGGCATTGAAGGTGCTGCTAAAATGCCTTTAGCTGAAGTTCGGAATGCCGCCGTTCAGGCAGTCAAGCAGCTGGGGCTGGATGTTGGAATTCCCCAAAGCTTACTCGAATTAGGGATGGAGGAGGCCGATGTTACAAAAATAGCAGAGGATGCCTATCGGGATGTTTGTACCCCAGGAAACCCAAGAGAAGTATCAGTAGCAGAAATTGTAACATTATACAAATCAATGTTGTGATTCTAATTGTGTGTAACGAGAAAAATGGAAAATTTATTTTCAGTCATTTTGAACATTGGTGGCTATAATAAAGGAAATCTATCCAAAAATAGAAATAAAATAATGCTCAAAACGTTTTAAAAAGCAAAATAGTTTAATAAGCACCTCGTAATAACCAAAAGGCTAAATGACGATAATTAAAAAGACATGAATTGGTATTCTTAAATAAAAGAGGTATAATTATCTGATAGAAAGAAGTGATCAAAATGGCTGATGTTGTTATCATCTGTGCAGATGGTTTTGAAGAAGTCGAAGCACTTGCGGTGGCAGATATTCTTCGTCGAGGAGCTGTAAAGGTTGATTTAATTTCGATTAATGAAGGCTCGCTGAATGTAGTCGGTTCGCACCAGATCCAAATTGTCGCGGATCGTTACTTTGAGCGGACGGAAATTTTAGCGGCGGCAATGGTTGTATTACCAGGAGGTGTTCGAGGGACGGAAAATCTTGCCCAGTATAAACCACTTTTAGAAGTGCTGAATCAGCTAAACGCTGAAACCAAAATCGGCGCAATTTGTGCAGCACCTAGTGTGTTAGCTCAGGAAGGATTACTTGATCATAAAAAAGCAACGAGCAATCCCAGCTATATGGAGGCTATGCTGAAGCATCCAGTAAATTATTCGCAAGAAGCTGTGGTTATGGACGGAAAAATTACGACGTCTAGAGGAATGGGAACCACAATTCCCTTTGCTCTCGAATTGTTAAAACAATTGAAAGGTGAAAAAATAGTTGAACAAGTCAAGCAGACACTTGTCTATGACTCACTAGTTGATTTCATCAAAAATAACTAGTAACGCAAAAATTGGTAGAGAGTTTAAAGGAATAAAAAAACAAAAATAGGGCAAAGGCAAATTTTCATGCGCCTCTTGTCCTATTTCTTATAAAAAGCCCCTGCCAAGGAAGTTTATTATAGCAAAGAATGAGCATAAAAAGGAAGTGTTTAATCATAAAAACATTTTCAGAACCAGTAATGTGGAGCTTTCTGTTTTTTGTTTGTAGCCAGTATCAATAAAGCCTGATTTTTGATAAAGGGAGAAGGCTCGTTGATTTTTTTCATTGACTGTTAGAAAGATCTCGTGACAGTCAGGAAAATGAGTTTGTATAAAAAGTGGTAAAAGTGCTAAAGTTTTTGTTCCATAGCCGTGACCTTGAAAACGGAAATCGGTTGAAAAGGAACCTAAAAATAAAGAAGTAGGCTGTTTTGTATAAGTCTGCACGCCTTCTTTTCCGTGCAAAACAAAAGCAGTTACACATGTTTCTTTTTCAATACCAAGAATTAGTTGGCGATGATTATTTCGTTGTAAAAGTGGATATACCTGTTGAGGTGAACTGGTAAATTGTAATTGTTCATCTGAAAGCTGATAATTTTCCACGAAGGGGTACATTTGGTTGGTATAGACGACTAATTTCATTTATTTTCTCTTTTCTATTAGATAACATATAGTATATCGAAGAGTGTGTTTTATGGAAAGCAAAATTTTCTAAAATGATTTTTGTCTAGCCTCATTTTGTGCGGCGTAAAAAATGCTTATTCATTTTTCTTGCTGAACAGGTGAATAGTGGTAGAATAAAGAATGGAAATAATTGGTTTTTATCTAAAAAGAAGCATGCTATCATGTTTAAAAAACAATGGAGAGGAACTAAAAAATGAGTTACCTAAACCTAATTTTTGATATTGATGACACTTTATTGGACTTTCAGGATACGGAAGAAAGGGCCTTGGATAAATTGTTTGTCCAAAATCAAATTCCCCAAGACCCCTCCTTTTTTGCGCAATACAAAGAAATAAACACCAATCTTTGGCAACAACACGAAGCGGGGATTATTTCGCGAGAAGCCGTTTTGAATCAACGATTTGCGCTATTTTTCAAAGAACTTGGGAAAGAAGTCGATGGTAGTGAACTGGAAAAAAGCTACCGTGCGTATTTAAATGAAGGACATAAAAAAATTGTTGGAGCAGAAGAGCTGTTACAAAATTTAGCCAAACGATTTAAACTCTACGCAGGAACAAACGGCAGCAGCGAAACGCAGCAACGACGTCTAAAAGAGTCTAATTTATTGCCTTATTTTGACGCGCTGTTTATTTCCGAAGAATTAGGCGTTCAAAAGCCTGAAAAAACGTTTTTTGAAAAAATGTTTGCCCAAATTCCTAACTTTAAAAAGGAAAACACATTAATGATTGGGGATAGTCTAAGTTCCGATATGGCTGGTGGCTTGCAAGCAGGGATTGCAACTTGTTGGTTTAATCCGCAAAAATTAACAACGGATCATCTGCAACCGACCTACACAATTTATGCACTTGAAGAGTTGTACCCGATTCTTGCTTAATGATTTGCCCTCTTTTGATATTTAAAACGTGACAAATTAAGAGTATAATAAGAAGAGCTAAAAAAGAAAGAGTGGACGGTATGAAGTTGACAAAGAGCTTTGAGCAAGCAGTTTGTATTTTTGCTATTCTATGTACCCAAAAAAAAGAAATTCCCGTCGCGTCCCGGACAATTACGTTGAGAATGAATGGCTCTCATACGTATTTAAGAAAAATCATCCGGAAATTGGTTGTTGCAGATTTGGTAAAGTCAGTTCCTGGCAATAAGGGGGGCTTCTCTTTAGCAAAGAATCCAGCCGAAATTTCAGTAATTGAGGTAGTTGAAGCGATTGAAGGATCGATTGATACTTATCAGAGTACCGGGATTATCCCACGTGTATTTAACGATGTTACAAATGAAATTGCAGAAAGCGGCGATAGCTATTTACATAGTATCTTTCAAGGAGCAGATCAAAGGTGGCAAGCGGAGCTTCAAAAGGTCAGTGTTTTGGAAATAGTGACGGATGTGCTAGGCGAAGAAAAAGTTTCGTTTATCGATTGGAACCAAGATGCTGATTCTTTGGCTACTATTTTTCATAAGATTCGGACATTAAGAGAAAAAAATAAATTTTAACGGGAAAAATGTTGAGCCAAGGAGATGAAAAGCAACCAAGGCACAACCATTTTTTATAAGGGCATTTTCTCTAGTTGAAAAAGTAATTCAATTTGGAAATCCGAATACTGGATTGCCATCATTTGGCGTTTACGATCATAGGTTTTAAACGGTCCGCCTTTTAAATGAGCAGAAACGATAGGCATGAGTCCTCTTTCAATATAAGGCAATAAAAATTTTATTCTGCTAGCAGGCAATTCACCTACTTGCTTGCCTAAAATTTGCACACGAATTTTTTTCTCTTTTCTAGTTTGAGTGGCAACAACTTCTAAGCGAACGTCTTTTGTAATAAAAAAGCCAAGATATTGTTCGTACATTTCGAAGATCGCATGAATCCCTTTATTCGCAATTAGTGTGTAATTTACGCTATAGTGTTTGCAAGTATCTTTAATAATCCGTTCTACGACTGCTTGGTAGTCACTTTCACGGTAACCAACATTAATGATTTCGGAAGTAAAGGTCAAAGGAACACTTAATTCTCTGATTTCCACGCTTTTTTTTTCGATTGCAGCTAGTGGTACCGATTGCACCGGCAATGCAAGGGGCAAAATTATTTCATTCGTGTCTTTGAGATGAGTGCCATATTTGTGTTTTTTTGTTTTTTTTATTGTAGGTGTATAGTTTTGAATAAATAAAAAAAGCAGTAAAATAACTCCTAAAATAAGGTAAAGAATGCCTAAATAATCAAAGGGTGCTTCTTTTGATAAAAAAAATAGTCCCGCACCAATTGAAGCCAAGCCTAGGAAACTATAAAGCAACAAAAATAATTTTTTCAAAAGCGTAATCTCCTCTAATAAGTTCTTTAACTTCATCATACATCAACCCAAGAAATATTTCATTATCGGAGTAAATTTTTTTTAAAATGAATTATTAAAAAAACATGTTAAAAAATGAGCATTTTGCTAGATTATCTAGCCAAAAGGTTTTACTATATATGATAAGAGATATTTCATTTTGAAATATCATTGAAGGTAATATAACTGGTAAAATAGGGAGGGAATAGTAGTATGGTAAAAATCGTTTCATCAATCACAGAGTTAATAGGGGATACACCGATTGTCAAGTTAAATCGTCTGGTTCCAGAGGATTCAGCAGATGTATATGCTAAATTGGAGTTCTTTAATCCTGGAAGTAGTGTGAAGGATCGGATTGCATTAAGCATGATTGAAAAGGCAGAAAGTGAAGGCGTTTTAAAACCCGGCGATACAATTATTGAACCGACAAGCGGGAATACAGGAATTGGGCTTGCACTTGTTGCTTCCGCCAAGGGATATCAGTCGATTATCGTAATGCCTGATACAATGAGCATTGAGCGCAGAAAATTGATACAAGCTTATGGAACCAAGCTGATTTTAACTCCAGGTTCTGAAGGCATGAAGGGTGCGATTGCAAAAGCAACTGAGTTGGCAGAAGCAAATGGTTATTTTCTTCCTTTGCAATTTGATAATGATGCAAATCCAGAGATTCATAGAAAAACGACGGGCAAGGAAATCATTGCAGCATTTGGATCAGACGGCTTAGATGCTTTTATCTCTGGTGTTGGAACAGGTGGTACGATCACTGGTGCTGGTGAAGCGTTGAAAGAAAGCTATCCAGACATTAAAATATATGCAGTAGAACCATCAGAATCTCCTGTTTTGCAAGGCGGAAGTCCGAGTCCACATAAAATTCAAGGAATTGGTGCCGGCTTTGTTCCTAAAGTGTTAGACACAACAATTTATGATAGTGTTTTAGAGGTTTCAAGTGAGGATGCGATTTTAACTGCAAGAGAAGTCGCAAAACAAGAAGGTTTCTTAGTTGGTATTTCTTCTGGTGCCGCAATCTTTGCTGCATTAGATGTTGCCAAAAAATTAGGCAAAGGCAAAAAAGTCTTAGCAATCATACCTGATAATGGCGAACGCTATTTATCCACGGTCTTGTATGAATTTGATGAAGAATAAAGCAAGCGTCCGGATCACGAAGAAACACGCGTGATTCGGTTTTTTATTTGTGAAATTCAGTGGAAGTCTGAACTTTATGGTGCATCGAACTTTTAAACATAGTATACTACTTAGTGTAAACAAATTACTGGGAGGATTCCATGAAAAATCAAGCATCCATGAAAATTTTTAGCTTAAATTCTAACCAACCATTAGCGCAGAAGATTGCTGACTCTATCGGTTGTACGCTAGGTGAATGCTCTGTCCGAACATTTAGTGACGGAGAAATTCAAATGAATATTGAAGAAAGTATCCGTGGGGATCATGTATACGTGATTCAATCAACAAGCTATCCAGTAAATGATCATTTGATGGAACTCTTGATCATGATCGATGCATTGAAAAGAGCAAGTGCCAAAACAATCAATGTTGTGCTCCCATATTTTGGGTATGCTCGTCAGGACCGTACTGCGAAACCAAGAGAACCGATTACTGCAAAACTAGTTGCAAATATGTTGGAAAAGGCGGGAGCAACGCGATTGTTAACGCTTGATTTACATGCTGTTCAGCTACAAGGATTTTTTGATATTCCAGTGGATAATCTTTTCACGATGCCTCTATTAGCTCATTTCTTTTTGGGAAAATATGAAGCTGAGGAAGTCGTGGTGGTTTCCCCAAAAAACAGTGGCGTCAAACGTGCGCGTGAACTTGCCGATTATTTAGATGCGGAACTAGCGATTGTGGATCAACAATATCACGGGGAAGATGGCAAAAATGATTATGTAATCGGAGAAGTCAGTGGCAAAGTCTGTATTTTAATTGATGACATGATTAATAGTGGTCGAACTTTAGCGATTGCAGCTGATGTTTTGCAAAAAGCAGGAGCAAAAACGATCGTTGCAGCTGCGTCTCATGGACTTTTTTCAAAAGGTTCAAAAGAAATTATCGAAAATTCAGCTATTTCTTCGATTATCGTGACGGATTCAATTAGTGGCATCCAAGAAAAAGAAATTGCCAACGTTTCCGTGATTACCTGCTCTGTTTTAATGGGGGAAGCGATGAAACGAATTCATGAAAATCGACCAATGAGCCCGTTATTTAAATTGCAATAATGAATTTTCATTCTCAATAGGAAACATAATTCTCACATGAAATAATATATCTCGCTTTCTTTTCAATAAAATTAAGAGTATAGATTTTTCTAAATTATAATAATTCTTTTGACGTAATAATTATTATCTGTTATCCTAGAAATGTAGGATAAATGAATTAAGAAGGGAAGCAAATGATATGTCAAATTTAATTAATACAAAAATTTTCGATTTTGAAACAGATGCGTATCGACAAGGAAAATTTATCAAAGTAAAAACAGCAGATATCTTAGGAAAATGGAGTATTTTCTTCTTTTATCCGGCTGATTTTTCATTTGTATGTCCGACGGAATTAGGCGATTTACAAGATTATTACGAAAAATTACAAGGAATTAATTGCGAAGTATACTCTGTTTCAGAAGACACCCATTTTGTTCATAAAGCTTGGGCGGATGCCACGGATACGATTGGAAAAATCAAGTATACAATGTTGGCTGATCCTAGCGGGAAAATTGCGCGCTTTTTTGAAGTATTGGATGAAGAAGCTGGTCAAGCCTATCGCGGTTCATTTATTGTTAACCCGCGTGGGGAAATTAAATCTTATGAGATCAACGATATGGGAATTGGTCGGAACGCTGAGGAATTGGTGCGAAAAGTGGAGGCTGCTATGTTTGTTGAAGAACATGGGGATCAAGTCTGCCCAGCTAATTGGAAACCAGGAGAAGAAACGATTGCGCCTAGCTTAGACCTAGTTGGAAAAATATAATAGCAAAAAGCGAATAAAGCTCTGTCCCATTACAAGGATGGAGCTTGTTTTGAAATAGTTAAAGTTGTGAAGGAGAGAAAAATATGCCAGAAAAAATTTATGATATCGTGATTATCGGCGGCGGTTCGGCAGCATTATCAGCAGGAATTTATGCGGGACGTTCCATGTCAGACGTGCTCATACTTGAAAAAGAAAAAATGGGTGGTCAAGTAACAACCACATCTGATATTGTGAACTACCCCGGTATCCAAAAAACAACCGGTCCTAAATTAATGGCAGACATGTACCAACAAGCAATCGCGTTTGGTGTCGGATTTGCAACGGATGAAGTAGTTGATGTCAGGCTAGAGGACACTGTTAAGATTCTACACACAAAAAGCGGTAAAACCTACCAAGCGTATACGGTTTTAATTGCGACGGGTGCTTCTGCAAATAAAATTGGTTTTCCTGGAGAAGTTGAATTTACAGGACGAGGAATTGCCTATTGTTCGACCTGTGATGGTGAATTTTTTACTGGTTTAGAAATTTTTGTGATTGGTGGGGGCTATGCAGCTGCAGAAGAAGCTGTATACCTTACTCGCTATGGTAAAAAAGTGCATATGGTGATCCGTGAACCTGATTTTACATGTGCGGAAATGACTGCAAACAATGCGAAAAAACATCCGCAAATTGATATTGTTTATCATACAGAGGTGAAAGAAGTAAGTGGGCAGGGATTATTGCAAAAAGCAGTTTTTGTTAACAATCAAACTGGTGAAACTTCAACCTTTGAGGCTTCTGCTGAAGATGGTTCTTTTGGAATGTTTATCTTTGCAGGAAATAAACCGAATACAGAAATTTTCAAAAACCAAATAGAAATGACTCCACAAGGATTTATTCCAACTAATGATTTTATGGAAACCAATGTGAAGGGTGTTTATGCGATTGGTGACTTACGCGTCAAAGAATTACGTCAAATTGTTACGGCGGTAGCAGATGGCGCCATTGCAGCGACCAAAGCACAACAATATGTGACTACAATAAAAGAACAACTTGGGATCCCGGTTACACACAAAGAAATTTTAACAACAGGCGGGGAACCAAATAAAGCTGTTTCTGAAGAGCATTCAGTCGAAAAAGCAGAACCTACTCGAACGAATGGTGAATGGTTTCCAAAAGAAATGGTTGCACAATTACAAGGAATTTTTGCGAAGCTGACGAAACCTGTAAAATTGGTCACAGTCTCCAAAGGTGATCCGAAAGGTCTTGAATTGGAAAGTTTTCTGAATGAATTTGCTAATTTAAGCGAGTTGATCTCTGTCGAAATAATTTCATATGGCAGTCAGCCAGAAGTAGAAAAAGAATTGCATCTTACTCGTTTTCCATCGATGGTTATTTTTGATGATCAAGAGGAATATACAGGAATTAAGTATAGTGGGATTCCAAGCGGTCATGAATTAAATTCATTGGTTTTAGCTGTTTACAATGTTGGGAGTAGCGGTCAACCACTTGACGAAGCAACAGTGAATAGAATTAAAGAATTACCAAAAACAAAAATTGAAATTTGTGTCTCGCTTACTTGTCATTACTGTCCAGATGTAGTGGCTGCTTGCCAGCGAATAGCGTCCCTGAATCATAAAGTAGAAGCTGAAATGGTAGATACTGCATTATACCCCGAATTAAAAAAAGAGCAGAAGATTATGAGTGTCCCCGCTATGATCATTAATGGTGAAAAAGTTGTTTTTGGTGCTAAAAAAATGGCCGAAATTTTAGCAGAGTTAGTAGCGAACTAAAAAAATAATGAATATGAAAAGTATGGATGATTGTCCAAATATCTATCTTGCCCACTGGGTTAGATAGATATTTTTTATAGTGTAATTTTTTTTAGTGAAAACTAGTAAAAATTCTTGAAAAATTCGTATATATATGGTACCTTAAAAATAAAAAAACGTTGCGAAAGTCGGGAAAAAATGAAAAACTATTTGACAATAAAATGGGCAGCCGCAGCCTGTTTCCTAGTGTTACTTTTGGTAGGAGTAACGGTTTATGCGTCAACCATTGTTTCAAACGGAACCTTTCGTTTGACTGCAAAAAATAAATGGGACAGTGATTCGAAAAAGAATTATGCCGAATTGACTTGGGACCAAGTACCTGATTTAACAAATTCTGGTTATACGCTTTATCAGTCAGAAGATGGAACTAATTGGGGAGCAAAGTCAACAAAATATGGAAAATCAATCAGTGTTTTAAATATCTATCCAGACCTTTCCGATTCTAACACCTTAAAAGCTTGGATGGATAGCTTGAATTTAAAGGATAACAGCGGAGAGCAGCTGATTACGGTTACTTCCGTTTCCATTACTCAATTTAATAGTAATTCAGCAAGCTATCTTAAAACGGGGAATGATTACAAATATGATGTTGTGATGTTTGGCTCGTGGGATGTATACAACGAGAAGGATCTGTCTGCTACCGCTGAAAAAGAAATTAAAAGCTATATTGAATCGGGGAGAGGTGTTTTATTTGGTCATGATACGATTACAGCGGCACGCTCTCGAAGATTTAATAATTTTGCTGATTTATTGGGAATAAAGCTATCAAATATAGGTAATAGAAATGGTTCAGCTCAAGTAAAGATTATTAATAATGGGTATCTAATGAAATATCCTTTTGAATTAGCAGATTCTGTTACGTTTAACATTCCTCTTTCACATACAGTGAGTGAATATTATGATTCAAGCGAAGGAACGAAATGGTTGGAGTTTGTACCGCCGTTTACATTTGGGGGAGAACAGCTTGAGAGTGGAACGTTAACGAGCAATTTCTATTTAATTACCAATGGAAATGTAGGGAAAATTCAAACAGGTCACAGTAATGGCACCTCAACCATTGATGAACGAAAAATTATTGCTAATACACTTTACAATCTTTCTCAAGTAACGCTAGAAAGTACCGCCAATGACTATACCGTAAAAGACAGAGCTAATCCAAATATGTCGCTTGTGACAGCTGAGGGGACCTCAGCGAGCGATGTTCGCCTTCAATTAAGTGCCACTGATAATGGAACCGAGTATCAATGGTATGTTGAGGCCGATACAAAAAATAAAAGTACTTTGAAGTCCGATGTTATCAAAGAAAGCATTGTCAGTGATATTGCTGGTTATATCTATTTAATTGATGAAAAAAATAATACAGATCCTGTTGTGAATAAAGATAGCTATGGAAATGTGACAAATCTGACTGTTTCTGTAGATCCCGATAAAAGTCGTATCGCGACAATTGCCAAAGTTAATGGATTGACGGATTATGATAAATGGCTCCATGTGAAAGCCGTTGATCGAGCAAATAATGTTAGTGCAGTGACGCATATTCAGTTGAAAGATGTACTACCAGCATTTCGAATCACCGAAAAATATGTAGATGAGGTCGGGAATACACTTCAAGAAGATACGTATCAAGATGTTGCCAGAGGGAAAAATTATCAAGGACGTCCGGTAAAAGAATTGTCGAATGATATGGAATTAGCGGGCTATAGATTAGGGACACAGTCACTCCTAGAGCCGATTATTGAAAATATTCAGGCGCACGCGACCATCACTTACATTTATCAAAAGAAAACAAACACGGTGAGAGTCAGATGGGTGGATGAAGATGAACAGGATATCCATGGTGCGGTAACGCTATCAGGAAAAATCGATAGCACCATTAATTTAGAAACCAAGAAAGAAATTCAAGCTATATTAAAAACGATCGACAGTTCAAACTATTCTTTAGAAAAAAGTCCGGAAGCAAAGATCGTCATTTCTCCTGCAGAGACAACGGTTTTTTATAAATATCAAGGTCTTTTAAGTTTTAAAAAAGTATCAAAAGTAATGAGTTTTGAAACTGGAAATGTTCAAGTCTCCGAACAAGAGTTGACCTATAACGGAGAGGAAGATTTTATTGTTTAAATTTCAGATTATCGAGGCGTAAACACACCGACTAACGGAAATAAAAGAGGTCAGTTTAAAGTGAATGCGACAATCACTAGCCTATTTACGAATGATCAAAACCATCAGTTGAAAAATGCAAAATTAATTTATAACGATGGCTCTAGTGACAAGCAAATTACGAATACAGGTGTTGAAATTTTGAATTCAACGCTGGTAGCAGAAGCAAATGAGTTATTATTCCAATTGGATAAATCTGGTGGAAGCAAAGCAGCAAGTGGACTGAAACTACAGATACCTAAGAATAGCACGGTAGAAAAAGGGCAATATTCAGCAGTCGTTACATGGGAATTGGTGAGCGGTCCCTAAAGCCAAACCGCATTTTGGCGCTTATTTTATGTAAAAATAGTTTTAATTTTGATAATTAAATTCAAAATTGAAGCTTTTTTTGTTTACCTTGACAAAAAGCTGCTGGTTATGACCAATAAAATTTCTTGCAAAGAAATAACAAAACTGTCAATTTACACATAAATTTGCCATAATTAATGGTATACTAATAGGAAATTAAGCATGAGCATCAAGGATAAGGAGCGATTATTTTGGCGAAAATTAACTATAAAAGTACACGTGATGATACGAATGAGGTGACAGCTTCACAAGCCATTTTACAGGGATTAGCTACGGATGGTGGCTTGTATGTTCCAACCGAAATTCCAAAATTAAGTATTGACTATACCAAACTTGCAAAAATGAGCTACCAAGAAGTTGCTTATTTTGTAATGAGCCAATTTTTTACAGATTTTACGGAAGAAGAGTTGAAAAGCTGTATCGAAAAAGCCTATGATGCGAAATTTGACAATCTCAAAATTGCGCCGCTAAAAAAAGTGGGGACGGAATATTATTTGGAACTTTTCCATGGCTCCACAATTGCCTTTAAAGATATGGCGCTGTCTATTCTACCTTACTTAATGATTACGTCAGCAAAGAAAAACCAAAGTACGAAAGAAATTGTGATTTTAACCGCGACTTCTGGTGATACTGGAAAAGCTGCAATGGCGGGATTTTCAGATGTTCCCAATACAAAAATCATTGTTTTTTATCCCAAAAATGGTGTCAGCCCCATTCAGGAGCGACAAATGGTGACGCAAAGAGGTAAAAATACCTATGTTGTTGGGATTGAAGGAAATTTTGATGTTGCACAAACCAATGTTAAAGCAATGTTTAATAATGTAAAATTAAAAGAAAAAATGAAGCAAAAAAATTATCAGTTTTCTTCGGCTAATTCAATCAATATTGGTCGTTTGATACCCCAAATTGTGTATTACTACTATGCCTATGGTCAGCTGCTTGATCAAGGACTGATTCAAGCAGGCGAGCCGACTAATTTTACAGTTCCAACTGGCAATTTTGGCAATATTTTAGCAGGATATTACGCGAAAAAAGCGGGGCTGCCAATTCAAAAGCTTCTTTGTGCATCGAATAAAAATAAGGTGTTAACTGATTTTTTTAAAACGGGAATATACGATCGCAATCGACCCTTCTACGTCACGAGTTCTCCTTCAATGGATATTCTAATTTCAAGTAATTTAGAAAGATTACTCTATCACGCAACAGGGAACAGTGCGGAGCAAACAAAAATAAAAATGGCAGAACTAACAGCAAAAGGCCGCTACACAATTTCCCGTGAAATGAAACAAAATTTATCTGATTTTGTTGCTGGTTTTGCAACAGAAGAAGAAATTTCTACGGAAATCGCGATGACAATGGAGCAAGAAGGATATGTTTTAGATCCACATACAGCAGTTGCTGCGCAAGTCTACCATACGTATCAAAAGCAAACCCAAGATCCCTTAGCGACTGTTATTTTGGCAACCGCAAGTCCTTATAAATTTCCGCGCGTAGTTGTGGAAAGTTTACGGCCAGAACAAGTTGCTTTAACTGATTTTGAGCTTGTAAACAAATTAGCTGAAATTTCACAAATCGCAGTTCCAAAAGCAGTGAAGGAAATTGAAAATGCGGCGATTTTACATGATACCGTCATTGCATCGAAGGATATGGAAGTAACTGTTGAAAAAATTCTAGACGTATAAGGAATGATGAGATGAATGCACAAGAGCTTTGGTCACACTATCGAAGAGAAAATGAAGCTGCTCCGGAACGTTATGCTGCTTTTGCTTTTGGTAATACAAAGGCACTGGCGGATGAATTAGCTGATTTAGTGAATGAAGGCGTGAAGACTGCGACTTGTTCTAATTTCGCTGCGTATGAATTAGAGGGAACTCCTTTGCCAAAAAAAGGAGAATTTGCAATTGTTTTGGATGGAAATGAAGCGTCAATTTGCGTGATTCAATTGCAAAAGGTCTCGGTGATGGCTTTTAATGAAGTAACCAAAGAGCATGCTTGGAAAGAAGGCGAAGGGGATCGGACATATGCCTATTGGCGCAAGGCGCATATTGATTTTTTTAAAGCAGCTAGTGAGAAAATACCCGCATTGCAATTTGACGAAGAAATGCCTGTTTTATGTGAAGAGTTTGTCGTTGTCTATCGTCCCTAAAAAGTAAAAAGCAAGAAAATCATGTATGATTTCATTGCTTTTTATTTTCGTTCGATTCTTCATTGACAATCAACTGTAAAACATCTGGTCGCGCGTAATGACCACAAACATCAAATTCCATTCGACTCATAGCAATTTGTTCAAGATCTAAATGGGCATAGATAATCGTTTCCTGTTCCCAAACTGGTTCAGTCAAATAGTGACCATAGGGATCAACCACACAAGAACCACCACGACAGATCATATCAGGCAAGGCTTCTATTTCGGGGGTATTTTTCCAAGCTTCCGGATAACTATTTTTTGTAATGAGCATATTCGCGTTAAGAAAGAAACAGCGACCTTCTAAGGCAATGTGTTGAATGGTTGCCTGCCATTCAGGATTATCATTTGTGTTAGGTGAAATATATAAATTCAATCCTTTTTGATAAAGCGCTGCCCGAGCCAATGGCATGTAACTCTCCCAACAAATCAAGCTAGCCATATTTCCCCAAGGTGAAGCAACTACTGGAAAATAAGCACGATTCGCGTCGCCCCACACAACTCGTTCGCTGCCAGTTGGTTTTAATTTACGATGAACTGCCGCAATTTCTCCTGTTGGCGCAAAAATAATATTGCTGTTATATAATGTATCCGTGCTACGGTCGCGTTCTGAAACGCCGATACTGACAAACGCATTCGCAGCTTTTGCAGCAGCACCAATGACAGCTGTATCTTCTCCAGGAATAAGCAATGAATGATCATAATAGTGTTTCCATTGTGCTCGCCCTATGCTATTTCTTTGTCCTACACTAAAACCAAAATTCATCCCAAAAGGATAACCGGGAATAAACAATTCCGGAAAAACAAGTAGCTCAGCCTGGCTTTGTGCGGCCTCTTCAATTAACCTTATCACTTTGGTAACTCCAGCAGCTTTATCAAACAGGACTGGCTCTGCTTGAATCAACGCGATTTTACAAGTAGGTTGTGTTATTTCCATAAATTCTCCACCTCTTTATTTTTTTATAGTTTATTTTAACAGATCAAAAGTAACTTGTAACGCTAAATTTTCCGAATTTTCCAAATATTATGGTGCAATGCGCTTTCTGAATGCTTATATTAGGGTGAAAAAGACGTGGTACTAGCTTGGGAAAATTTCAAAAGTGATAAATAAATGATTTTGAAATAAAAATAAAGGACTAGCGCATGGGAAACGCTAGTCGAGGTGCAGGAGTTCATTGCTGTTTTCTAAATCATTCAATAGACTATGGCTCATGTTTCAAGCTAACTGAACAGGATGTGTCATAAAATGGGCTAATTGTTCTTTGTTTAAATTGCTGTTTAACGCTGAAAGTAGTCGAATTCGTGCTTTTTGACTATTAAGACCGGGACAGAATAGGATTCCCAATTCTTGCAATCTTTTGCCACCGCCTTCATAATCGTAGACACCTTCGGCAATACCGTTAAAACAGCGCGAAACAAGAACGAGCGGAATCTGAGTCTTTAGCAAATTCTGAATAGCAGGCAGGGAAGCAGGGGGAAGGTTACCAGCGCCTAATGCTTCAATAATTAAACCATCAATTTTCGCTTCAACAAGCAGATTTAACAGTGTTTCATCCATTCCAGCATACGCCTTTACAATCGGGATTTTACCAACAACCTGTGTAATATCTAAATGATTATTTTGAATTGGTTGTTGGAAAAAATGAATTTGATGTTTGGATAATAAGCCAATCGGACCAAAGGTTGGACTACGAAATGTTGCGACATTTGTCGTGTGGGTTTTGGTAACATAGCGTGCCGAATGAATTTCGTCATTCATCACGACTAAAGCGCCCATTCCGCTAGCTTCTTGGCAGGCAGCAACACGCAACGCACTATAAAAGTTATATAAGCCATCCGATCCGACTTCATTACTCGAACGCATAGCACCAGTAAGAACAATCGCAATCTTTTCTTTAACAGTTACGTCTAAAAAATAAGCAGTTTCTTCTAATGTGTCGGTTCCATGTGTAATCACGACCCCAGCAATCCCAGTATTATGTGCTTTGACGATCCTTTTTTTTAATAGGAGCATTTCAGCAGGCGTAATGTGTGGAGAAGGTAAGTTTAAAATTTCTTCTGTGATAAACTCAATGTCAGTATCAATCGGAAGATCAAAATGAAGCAGTGGATTCTTGTTATCAGGACGAATAGCCCCCGTTGCTTTATCTTCGTGCATGGCAATGGTTCCGCCAGTGTGCAGGATCAAAATTTTTTTCATTTATTTGCCAACTTTCTGTATTAAAGTTCTAATTTATGATACTATTTTTACTATAGGATCACAATCGAATCGTCTTTTAATGAGAAATTTAGGAGAAGTCAATGATAAAAATCGGTTTAACTACTTGGTCTGAGCACCAAGATTTAGTGCATAAAAAAAAAATAACATTAATCGAATATGCGTCTAAGCTGCCACTCGTTGAAATCGATTCATCTTTTTATGGAATTCCGCGACGGGAGACTGTTTTAAATTGGATAGAGGATACGCCAAGCGGTTTTTCTTTTTTAGTAAAAGCACACAAAAGTATGACGCTTCATGAAAATTGGCAGGAACATTTCGCTTCTGAAGCTGAGTTATTTAAATTGTACTTAGATGTTTTTACACCGTTAATTCACGAAAAAAAATTATTTGCTTTTTTATTTCAGTTTCCACCCTATTTTTCATGTACAAAAGAAAACATTCGCTATTTACGCAAACTTAGACTTTATTTTAAAGAGTTGCCAATTGCAATTGAATTGCGTAATGGCAGCTGGTATGAAGAACGATATTGCGCAAAAATGCTTGAATTTATGCAACAAAATGACTTTATTTTAACGATTGTAGATGAGCCGCAAATTCCGATGAACTCTGTGCCTTTTTTGGTGGAAATGACATCGAAAGAAAAAGCACTTTTTCGCCTTCACGGTCGAAATGTGACCGGTTGGATGAACAAACAAGAGGATTGGCGAAAAAAAAGAACACTCTACAACTACAATGAGGCGGAGTTAGCCGTAATCGGAGCTGCAGTCCAAAAAATAGCTCAAGAAGTCAGGGAAGTCGGTGTTATTTTTAATAATAACTCTGGCGGACATGCGGCAAAAAATGGGTTAAAGTTGCAATCTTTATTAAAGATACAATATGAAGGATTGAATCCCGAGCAAATGGATTTATTTTAGAAAGTAGGAAGTGTATGATAAAAGCAATCTTTTTTGATATTGACGGAACCTTGCTTAACTCTCAGCAAAAAATGTTAGAATCTACTACGAAAGCGCTAAAAAAACTGCGACAAAAAGGTATTATTTGCGGTATTGCAACAGGTCGAGGGAAAGCACAAATTCCAGCAACGATTGATCAAAAATTATTTGATGTTTTTGTAACGTATAATGGGCAATTGGTTTTTACCCCGAGGACAAATATTTATCAACGTATTTTCCCAAAATCGGTTGTAGAGCATCTCGCATCTTATGCAGACAGACATGGAAGAGAAGCTTTGTTTGGAACTGAAAATTCTTTTTCTGGAAGTGGTTTTATGAAAAAAGGTCAAGGCAGAAAAATTCCGACTGTTTTTCATTATATTCCGAAAAGCTTTGCTTCTTTTATAGTTAGAAAAGGCACAAAATGGCTAAGTAAAAGTAAAAAATATCATCGTTATGAAAAAATGAATTTACTGGAAAAAGATATTTTTCAATGTGTCATGATTAGTTCGCTTTCTGAAACAGAGGCGTTAAGAAAAGAATTTCCAGAATGCGATGTAACGAGGTCAAGCACGTATACGATCGACATTATTCCCAAAGGTGGTTCCAAGCTTGTCGGTATCCAAAAAGCGTTAGAGTTTTTTGAATTAGAGCTTTCTCAAACAATGGTTTTTGGTGACAGCTGGAATGATCTTGAAATGATTGAGTCGGCTGGAATCGGTATTGCAATGGGCAATGGAAATAGTGAAGTGCATAAAGTTGCAAAGGATATCACGACTTCAAATGATCACAACGGTATTTATGAAGCTTTATTGAAGCATAAAATTATTGAGAAAGAAGAGTGAGCCAATGAGTGAAAACCCCTATGAGCAAGCAAAAGAATTTCATCAAACATTTTCGCCTACTGAAAATCAAGTTCCAACAGCCTACGATGCGGAAAAAGCATTCTATCGAGCAAGCTTTAAAGTAGAAGAACTGGTTGAATTTTTATATGCAGCAGCAAATAATCAAGAGCAGACATTTGAATCAATGTGTGAAAATCTAAAATTGAGCATTGATCGAGCCGCTGAAAAGATCAAACTAAAAAACAAAAAAATAGCAGATCCGCTGGTGGATGAAGTGGATGCTTTAATTGATCTGCTTTATTTTACTTATGGTTCATTTGTGCAGATGGCGGTCGATCCGACTGAAATATTTGCGATTGTCCATCAAGCAAATATGGGGAAATTGTTTCCGGATGGAAAGCCACACTATCATCCAGAAACTGGTAAAGTACTTAAACCAGCAAACTGGGAACAAGAATGTGCACCAGAAGAAAAAATTAAAGAACTGTTAAAAAAACAAAAAAAATAATGAAGCTACTGTTATTAAATGTTAAGAAAAAATGAATTTTTAGTAAATTTTGACTTGATTGAAGTTTTTGACTTTCCTTTTTTTAAAATATCTGTTATTGTAGGAACAAGAATTTTTAAAACGGATGTGAAAGTATGGATAAAAATAGCGTGGAAGTCGGTAAAAAATATATCTGTCAAGCAATAGGAGTAAGTGAAGAACTATCAGGAAAAGTAACACACAAATTAGAGAATTGTGTTATCGTTTCAGTCGACAATTGTGCTTCATGTGACGAAGAAGTAATCAGCGAAAAAGTGAAGATGGTTGTCGCAAAATATATTGATTTAAGAGAGTTTGCTTAATAAAAAAGTAGAATATTTCGAATAGTTTCCTTTGTCTTGAGGACAATGTGAGAAATTTTTTTCCATACTCTGATTGTTTTTTTTATTTATTTTCGTCCCATAAAAAGCATTTATGCGTAAGTTTCATTTTGACATGTTAACTTACGTATAAATGCTTTTAAACGTGCGTGATTACTTATTCAATGGATCGGATAGCGACTACAAGTCGTCAAAGGAGTGTGTCAAATTGGCTAAGCACGAATTCATTGGAGGCAAGACCTAACATTTCGCTCCATGACTGAAAGGACGTATTTTTCGATATATATATAGTTAATTCTTGCTCAGAAATTTTAGCAAAGTCCTCAGTTTTTTCGGCTTGAAAGCCACCTTTTCTAAAAAAAGTATAGATATCTGATGTTGTTGTGTATTTTTCCATAAAAGACCTTGGAAATAACTCGGTGAATTCAACAGAAGCGTTACTGTCTACTTCAAGGGACTTTTTGGTGGATTCTTTGTTTTCCAAATGCTCACTCCTACTGTGATTAGTCAAAATATGCGTGATACAATGCTTGAATTGCTTGTTTTTCTTTTGCCTGATCGATGCCAAAAATGATACTAACTTCAGAAGAGCCTTGGTTAATCATTTCTAGGTTGATTCCTGCTTCCGCTAAAGAACAAGTTCCCTTCGCAGCGACGCCAACACGACGCTTCATTCCTTCACCAACGAGAACAATCATCGAGAGTCCATGGGTGATTCTGACCTCATCTAGATGTAGATCTTTTTCCAAATGATCGAGCAAAGCAGATTCTAAATCGGGCGTCAATTGATCTTCTCGTAAAACAATGGAAATATCATCAATTCCAGAAGGCATATGTTCGTAATTCAAATTCAAATCTTCTAATATTGCCAATACTTTTCGTCCAAAACCAACTTCTCTATTCATTAAATATTTGTTGATGTAGATACTTGCAAAGCCAGAGTCACCGGCAATGCCAATTACAGATTCATTCACGTTCGTTTGTCTAGAGGCTAAAATTCTGGTTCCAGGTGCTGATGGATTGTTGGTGTTTTTTATCACGACTTGAATACCCGCTTTGAAGGAGGGGATTAAGGCTTCATCATGAAAGACACCAAACCCCGAATAACTAAGTTCACGCATTTCACGGAAAGTTAGCTCCGAAATTTTTTTAGGGTTGGTCACAATTTTGGGATGAGCCGCAAAAATGGCATCAACATCGGTAAAGTTTTCATATAATTCTGCTTGAACACCTGCAGCGACAATCGATCCCGTAATATCCGAACCACCGCGGGAAAACGTACAGATTTGACCATCTCGCGTGTAACCAAAGAAGCCTGGAATAACAAGGACACCCTCTAAGTTATTTAATTGATAAATTTTATCATAGGATTCTTCTAAAATTGTTGCAGATCCAGGCTCATCGCTGACAACGATCCCCGCTTCCTTGGGATTTATATATGTAGCAGGTAAGCCATTTTTGGAGAAATAAGCGGCAATCAGCTTTGCATTGTTATCTTCACCGCTGGCTTTGTAAACATCAAGAACGTAGTCTGGATTTTTCTTATCCAGTTGCGTCAACGCAATCACCGCATTTTTAATGGTTTCAATAACAATGGCGTCTAAAGACAGCTCACTGGCTATTTCTTCGTATCGATTGATAATTTTATCTTGATAAATGTGAACGTCTTTGTCGGCCAAGTATGAATTTGCATATTGAATGAGCATATCCGTGACTTTTTCATCCTCCGGAGATCTTTTACCTGGAGCAGAAACTACAACAAATTTCCGCTTCTTATCTTCTTTCACAATATTCAAAACTTTCTTTAGTTGCGTGGCTGATGACAAAGAACTTCCGCCAAATTTTATGACCTTCACAATGTTTCACTCCTATTTTTAGGTGTTGACCGATTACTAGCTATCTTCTAGAATACAAAATTTAGCCTATAAAATCAATCAATTTTTATTGAATTATCGATTTCCTAATTTTTTGTTTGTTAAATAAAAGTGAATTTGTTACGAAAAGCGGATCTTGACCTCGTTGCTATTTATTGCTAGCATATAATTTCAGAGAGGACGAGTACATGAAAAAAAAAGCAATCATATTTGATTTAGATGGTGTTTTGGTCGACAGTGAAGCATATTATCAAGAAAGAAAACGAGCTTTTTTGAAAGCAAATGATATTTCGTTAAAAAAGCCGCTTGCAACAAAAGAAATGATTGGACACTCTTTGCGGGAAGTATTAAAAAAGGCAACAAAAAATTTTTCGGTGAGTGAAGTGGAACGGTTAGCAGCTGATTATCAACAATTTAAACAACAGCAAGTCATTCCTTATCGGCAACTTATCTATCCTGAGGCAAGAGAAGTTCTCTTCCAACTAAAAGCGCAAAAAATCCTTCTGGGATTGGCTTCTTCGTCTAGTTTAGAGTCAATTAATGAGATGCTTACTCAATGTGAATTGCAATCAGTTTTTGCTGCAATTACGAGCGGAGTCGAAGTCAAGGAGACAAAACCAGCACCGGATATTTATTTACGAACAATTGAAAAATTATCAATTTCGGCAAATCACTGTTTGGCTATTGAAGATTCTGCTGTGGGCATCCTTTCGGCAAAAAGTGCAGGCTTGGAAGTTTGGGCACTGAAAGATCAACAATTTGGAATGGATCAAAGCTTTGCAGATAAAGTCATTCTTTCGCTAACTGAATTACTATAAAAATAAAAAAATAGTTTTTCTTTTTTTTAATTTACTAGTGATTGAATGGGTGTCCTGTGTTATAATTTTATTTAGACGTTTTGATTGAAACGTAGAATAAGATAATCTAAACTAATTTAATGAAATAGCGATATAATAAGTAAAAAGTGGAATAAACGGAGGAATCTTCATGAAATCAAATACAGTGTTATTGATCTTTGGCGCAGTAATCGTTGTCGCCGCAATTTTATATTTAATTACGTTTTTAATGAGAAGAAGAAACGTAGATCGATTAGATAAGTTAGAAGAGCGGAAAATTGCACTGTTTGATCTTCCGGTTATCGAAGAAGTAGATGAAATTAAAAAAATGCATTTAGTTGGACAAAGCCAAAATACGTTTAGAGAATGGAATCAACGCTGGACTGAAATTTCCACCTCTTCTTTTGCTGACTTAGAAAGTCGGATTTTTGAGGCTGAAAGTTTAAATGATTCCTTACGTTTTTTAAAAGTCAAAAAAGCAATTGAAAATGCATATGAAACCATGGACGAGATGGAAACAGAAGTCGAAGAGATTCGTGTCGGTTTGCGCGAATTAAGAGAAAGCGAAGAGAAAAATTCACATGCAGTACAAGAAGCACTTGATTCCTATGAAGAGATTAGTGAAACGGTTAAAAGCGAAGGTCATACGTTTGGACCTTCTTTAAAAGAAATTCAAAAACAAGTCAAAAATATTGAAGCTGATTTTACCCAATTCGTTGCACTTAACACTTCGGGTGACCCAATGGAAGCTCGTGCAGTGTTAGAAGAAGCCGAGCGAAGAACCTATGAAATTAAGGACAAAGCAACACAAATTCCGCCGTTATTTGAAGAAGTCGACAAAACGTTTCCAGAACAATTGAAAGAAATTGAAACAGGATTTAAACAACTTAAAAAAGACAATTATCAATTTCCAGATAACTTTTTAGAAGAAAATATTAAAAAAGCGAAAAAAGAATTGGTTACGATTGCTAGTGATTTAGAAAAATGTGAAGTTGATCTTGTTGAAGTGAGCAATAGAGAACTTGCAAGCTTGATTGAACAATTGTACGACAAAATGGAAAAAGAAATTCAAGCAAAAGCGTATGTAAAAACCAATCAAAAACCGATTGCGGATTACATTAATCATGCACAACGCAATAATCGTCATTTAATGATCGAGTTGGATCACACATCGCAAAGCTATGTGTTGAATCATAATGAGTTAGGGAAATCTAGAGGATTCCAAGCGCAAATTGACGAAATTCAAAAAAGAAATCTTGAAATCGACGAAAAGATGAAAGCAAACGAAGCAATTTTTTCTGAAGTAGAAGAATTTTATAAAAACACATTCCAATATTTGAACGATATTGAAAATCAACAATTGGAAATTGATACATCGGTACAAAACTTGCGCGTAGATGAAAAATCTGGGCAAGTAAAAATGGATGATTTTGAATTTAGATTAAGAAATATGAAGCGCTACATTGAAAAACAGCGTCTTCCTGGAATCCCAGCAGACTACCTTGAATTCTTTTTTGTCGCAACAGACCGAGTAGAAGAGTTAGGAAAAGAGCTTGGAAAAATCCGCATTGACATTGAACAAATTAATCGATTAGTGGGATTATGTGAAGACGATCTGGCCTTATTGGATCAAAAAACGGATGAACTGATTGATCATGCGACATTAACGGAGCAAATGTTGCAATATGCAAATCGCTTTAGACATACACATCCAGTTGTAAAAGACTCGATTGAACGTAGTTTGGAATTATTTAACCGGGAATATCGATACCAAGATGCACTAGACGAAATTTCAGCTGCATTGGAAAGAACTGAACCGGGATCTTCTAAGCGTTTAACGGATTTTTATTTCAATAATAAAGAAACTGTTTAATTCTCAGAATTGAATCTCCTTGAGTTTTTCTCAAGGAGATTTTTCTCTCTTTCAACTAGAAAGTTCTGTAGGAGGCAAACGGAAGTGGAAAAGAAAAAACTCAAGCTCTTTTTGAATATCATCATTGTGCTGATTATGGCATTTATTATTCTATATGTGCTAAAAAATTCTTTAGATGAAATTCTGAAGGAATTAGTCAAAACGAATCCCTTTATTTTGGTCGGGGTGCTTATTTTCGGTGTGCTTTTTTTACTGATTGAAGGAAAAAATATTGCTAAAATGGTCCATCCTTTTCAAGATAAATTCACAGAAAAAGATGGTTTTTGGTGTTATTGCTATGCAGCTTTTTGTCGAGTGGTAAGTTTCGGAACTGCCACAACGGTTTCAGAGGTACTGTTTTATCGAAAAAAAGAATTAAAAGTTTCTGAAGCGATTGGTGTCACAACTGTTCATATGATTTTATATAAAATAGCCTCCCTGTTCTACAGCATTGTGGGTGTCATCGTTTTATTTTCTCAGTTAAAAGTGATTAATTTTAAGATGTTGTTGTTTGTTTTATTTGGAATTATGGTAACCGCACTGATTATTTTTACGCTTTTCTTTTTATCAATTAATGAAAGCTTTCATCGCTTTCTAATTAAAATGGCAAATAAGTGGATTAAAAAGACCAGCTGGCTTAACAAAATTGACCAGCTAAATGAACAAATTTATTCTTTAAGACTATCGGTGAAAGAAATTATGCTGGATCGAAGAAATCTGATTTATTTGCTAGTGCTTAATTTTGTTAAATTGATTTTTTGGTACAGTATTCCATTTATCACACTAAGTGGGGCACATGGTCTTTCGTATCTTGAGAGCTTTTGCTTAGTAGCAATTACGGTCACTCTTTCTGGTGTGATTCCGACGCCAGCGGGGATTGGTTCTTTCGAGTTTGTTTATTTACTACTGTTTAAACCTGTTGTAGGAACAGTGGATGCGGTGTCTTCACTGCTATTATATCGTTTTGCAACCTATATGCTGCCGTTTCTGCTAGGCTTGGTTTATACAGCAAAAAACAAACGGATTCAAATTAATGAAGAGATTCAAGATTTAAGAGATGAACAGAATAAAGAAGTTAATTAAATTAGAAAGAAGTGGAAGCATGTTATCTTTTGATGAAAAGAAACAAATTTTTGATTCCTTTGAAGAACTAACGCTAACGAAGGTTTCACTGGGACGGTTGAATTATCATTTTGAAGGAAGTGCTGTTCCGAAAACAATTGTTATCAAGTATTTACATCCAAAGAGTGGCAATGCGTTTGTTTATGCCGGCTATTTGCCAAAAGAGGAAACCAAGGAAGGCTATCTTTCGGTTCACGATTTAGAGGAAACAGCAATCCGTGAGCTTGTTGTAAAAGCCCTTGATTTTTTGAAGAAGACAGAAGATGGCTATGTTGAAGGGTATGAAGAAGTTTGGCGCGATGATCATCACGATCAATTGATTTTGAGATATTCCCAGCCCATTTGGTTGATTGTCATGACGACAGGTAGTGTCGAAGCGGTTTTTAAAACCAAAGAAGCTGCAAAAAGTTATTTAAACGATGAAGGTTTTTTTGAATAGTTTCAAATGGATCATTTTCTAGTAACTAGAAAATGATTTTTTTGATAAATTATCGTTTTATGGGCGATACTACTCATAATTGCCCGCAAATAGATCATTTTAGTAATCAAATGGGCTTATTTTACGAAAGTGGCTACGCAAAATAATGCCACAGTTTTTCTTTGACCTTTACTGACCAATGAGGTATAATAGTTATATGGAGATCAAAAGGAGGAATGAAGATGAACATCGAAAAAATGACAACGACTTTGCAAGAAGCAATTGCTGAGGCGCAAAAGGTCGCAATGACACGTCATCATCAGGAAATAGATATTGCTCATTTGTGGAAAATTTTTCTACAACCTACTCATTTTGCCCGAAATTTTTATAGTGAAGTTGGAGTGGATGTTGAACAATTTGAACAAGAAGTTGATCAAGCTATTGATGAAATTGCTTCTGTGGAAGGCGGCAACGTTCAATACGGACAGAATGTAAGTCAAAACCTTTTTCACTTACTGCAAGAAGCAGATCAAATTCGTGAGAAGTACCAGGATGAATTTTTGTCTACTGAAATTGTTGTGCTTGCATTGATGAAATTAAAAAATTATCGTTTAACCAAATACTTAACCAAACAAGGAATAACTGAAAAAGCGTTAAATAAAAAAATTACAGAAATGAGAGGAGGAGATCGTGTGACTTCTCAAAATCAAGAAGAGCAATACAAAGCATTAGAAAAATACGGAGTTGATCTTGTCCAAGCGGTTAAAAGCGGCAAGCAGGATCCGATTATTGGTCGTGACGAAGAAATTAGAGATGTAATTCGAATCTTGTCAAGGAAGACCAAAAATAATCCGGTTTTAATCGGAGAACCAGGCGTGGGTAAGACTGCAATCGTCGAGGGCTTGGCGCAAAGGATTGTGCGAAAAGATGTTCCCGAAAATCTTAAGGATAAAACGATTTTCTCATTAGATATGGGGGCGTTGATTGCAGGTGCGAAGTTTCGTGGGGAATTCGAAGAACGTTTGAAAGCTGTATTGAAAGAAGTTAAAAAAAGCGAAGGTCGAATTCTTTTGTTTATTGATGAAATTCATACAATTGTTGGCGCTGGTAAAACAGAAGGAAGTATGGATGCTGGAAACTTATTGAAACCGATGCTAGCGAGAGGTGAGCTTCACTGTATTGGCGCAACAACTCTTGATGAGTATCGTAAGTATATGGAAACAGATAAAGCATTGGAGCGTCGTTTCCAAAAAGTGCTGGTAAAGGAACCAACTGTTGAAGACACAATCAGTATTCTGCGCGGTTTGAAAGAACGGTTTGAAATTCATCACAGTGTCAATATTCACGACAATGCGCTAGTTGCTGCTGCGACGTTATCCAATCGTTATATTACCGATCGGTTTTTACCAGATAAAGCAATTGACTTAGTTGATGAAGCTTGTGCAACTATCCGTGTCGAAATGAATTCAATGCCGACCGAATTAGACCAAGTAACAAGACGCTTGATGCAACTAGAAATTGAAGAGGCGGCACTGAAAAAAGAAAAAGATGATGCAAGTAAAAAGCGTTTGGCTGTCTTACAAAAAGAGCTTGCGGAATTACGTGAAGAAGCCAATGCCATGAAGATGAAATGGGAAACAGAGAAAGAAGAAGTGAATAAAGTCAGTGAAAAGCGAGCTGAATTAGATAAGGCGCGCCATGAATTAGAGGATGCTGAAAACAATTATGATTTAGAACGTGCTGCGGTTTTACGACATGGCACGATTCCTACAATTGAAACAGAATTAAAAGTACTCGAAGAAAAAAATAGTAAATTGGAAGATCGTTTACTACAAGAATCTGTGACTGAAAATGAAATTTCTGAAGTCGTTGGCAGAATGACGGGTATTCCTGTTCGAAAACTGGTTGAAGGGGAACGTGAAAAGATTTTGCGCTTAAATGAAACCCTACATCAACGGGTCGTTGGTCAAGATGAAGCGGTTGATGCAGTTTCAGACGCAGTACTTCGTTCACGTGCAGGACTGCAAGATCCCAATCAGCCTTTAGGATCATTTTTATTTTTAGGTCCAACAGGTGTTGGAAAGACCGAGCTAGCGAAAGCATTAGCAGAAAATTTATTTGATTCAGAAGACCACATGGTTCGAATTGACATGAGTGAATATATGGAAAAACACAGCGTTTCACGCTTAGTCGGAGCACCTCCTGGTTATGTTGGCTATGAAGAAGGCGGACAACTTACTGAGGCTGTGCGGCGAAACCCTTATACAATTGTCTTGCTTGATGAAATTGAAAAAGCACATCCAGATGTGTTTAATATTCTTTTACAAGTGCTAGATGATGGCCGGTTAACCGATTCTAAGGGTCGCGTTGTAGACTTTAAAAATACCGTTTTAATTATGACAAGTAATATTGGCTCACAATTTTTATTAGACGGTGTATCAGCAGATGGTGCTGTGACCAAAGAAGCTGAAAATCAAGTAATGGCGTTACTTAGAGATCACTTCAAGCCGGAATTTTTGAACCGTGTTGATGACACAATTCTATTTACACCATTAAGTTTGGAAAATGTGAAACAAATTGTGATTAAAATGACCGCTCAGTTAGCACAACGGTTGGAACAGCAAGAGATTCAATTGGATATCTCAGAAGAAGCGCAAACGTGGATTGCTGAAAATGCGTATGATCCAGTATATGGTGCGCGTCCATTGAAACGTTTTCTAACTAAAGAAGTAGAAACCCCTCTTGCACGAGAAATCGTAGCAGGCAGAGTATTGCCGAAAACAAAAGTAACAATCACGCTTTTAGGCGAACAATTAGTATTTGAGAATCAAACATTGGTTCATGAATAGAAACAGTGTATAAAAAAAAGAAAAAACACCGCGGTGTTTTTTCTTTTTTTTTATACGAATTAATTTAACTGCTCCACTAATGTTTTTGCAAATTTTTCTAAATGTTGAATATCTTCTTCTTCTGCAGCAAGATCGACTTTTACGGAGGAGGCACCTTGCTTTGCGCCTGTTTTTTCGAAGGCAGCAACAAAGTCATCTACTGATTTGCAAAATTCTTCATAGAAAGTATCCCCAGAACCCACCACACCAAATATTTTGTTAGCTAGATCTAGTTCTTGTAAATCTTCATAAAAGTCAACAATTTCATCGGGTAATTCACCATCATCGTACGTATAGGTAGCAACGATACAAAGATCAGCATCTTTGAAATCTTCCGCATCTACCTGTGTACATTCATCTTTTTCAACATCCATTCCCAAATTTTCTAATTCTTCTGCGACAATATCTGCAATTTCTTCTGTGTTTCCAGTCATACTTGCGTAGACAATTTTTGCTAGTGGCATGTACTTTTTTCTTCCTTCCTATCGGCATCTTTATAACTTAAATTATAACAGATGTACCTCCCATTTCAACCTTTATCATAAAATTCGACTATTCTCAGAAGGACTTTATTTTGGTTCGACTTGGAGAGCAAGCGACATTATGATAAAATGTAAGAGAAAAGAAGAAGGGAAGAGTCGAATGATTACATTAAAATCAGCACGTGAAATAGATGCAATGGCGGAATCAGGTGCATTGTTAGCCGATGTACATCACCATTTAAGAGAGTTTATTAAACCCGGAATTACAAGCTGGGACATTGATGCTTTTGTGGATGAATTGATTGCAAAAAATGGTGGAATTGCTGCCCAAAAAGGCTTTGAAGGATATAAATACGCAACTTGTTGTAGCGTAAATGATGAAATTTGTCATGGTTTTCCACGAAAAACAAAATTAAAAAATGGCGATTTAATTAAAGTGGATATGTGTATTGATTTGAAAGGTGCCATGTCAGATTCTTGTTGGGCATACGTCGTTGGTGATTCAAACGAAGAATTGGACCATTTAATGACTGTTACGCGAAAAGCCATGTATTTAGGAATTGAACAGGCGCAAGTCGGTAATCGAATTGGGGATATTGGACATGCCATCCAAACCTACGTTGAAGGGCAAAATTTAGCCGTTGTGCGTGATTTTATTGGGCATGGAATTGGGCCGACTATTCATGAAGAACCAGCAGTTCCGCATTATGGTGAAGCGGGTAAGGGACTTCGGCTAAAAGAAGGAATGGTTATTACGATCGAACCCATGGTGAATACTGGAACATGGAAGATGAATGTGGATGATAATGGTTGGACGGCGCGGACGCGTGATGGAGGTTTAAGCTGCCAGTTTGAACATACGTTAGCTATCACAAAAAAAGGACCTCGAATCCTGACTTCTCAAGGTGATCAATAAAAGTAGGTGGTGGACGGATAATTGAAGCTTTTAAATAAGATCAAGCAAAATGAATCGTTCATAAAGCTACTAAAAACTTTTCAAAAAAGAACTAGTCAAGCCGAAATCGGTAATTCTTCGGTAGTTGTTACCTATTACTTATTGCTATCGATGTTTCCACTGTTAATCGCTGTCGGCAATATTTTACCTTTTTTAAAAATTGAACCGACAACGCTATTACCCTATATTAAAGAAGTCTTGCCTTTAAATATTTATACCTTATTGAAGCCAACGGTTAGTAATTTATTAGAAAATGTAGATGGCGGATTGTTATCGATATCCGCTTTGGCAACGATCTGGGCAGGGAGCAAATGCATGAACGCCTTACAATCTTCTTTGAATAAGGTATATGGGGTAAAGAACCGCAAAAATGCAATTATTACAAGACTATTTTCATTTGTAATGGTGTTTTTCTATCTGCTATCAATCATTTTGTTGGTGTTTATTTTTGGGGTAGGACAAGTTGTATTAGAATATCTTGCACCGATTTTACAGATATCCGATAAGTGGGTTCTTTCGTTTACAGCGCTCAAATGGCCAGTGACAATTTTGATTCTTCTATTTGTAATGGCTTCTATTTATTTTTTTATACCTAATGCAAAACAACATTTCCTCTCTATTATTCCAGGTACCGTTTTTACAACCATTGGGTGGATGATTCTTTCCCAAGGTTTTGGAATCTATGTAAAATATTTCGCAAAAAGTGTGACAAGTTATGGTGTTATTGGTAGTTTCATGATTTTTATTATTTGGTTAAATCTCGCGTCCACGATTATCATTTTGGGTGGCGTACTTAATTCAGTGACAGAAGAATTTAGGAATGGTGAAATCCACAGTAAGAATGAAATGGCCAAATAAAGGTGAAGAATTAGAACTTTAATTTACCAAAGATGTAAATTTTAATTTTTTTGAGGAAAAATTATTCATTTTGTGATATGATGGAAAAAATCTTAATACAGATAAGGAATAGACGTGTGAGTAAGAAATTAAATAAAGAAAAACAGCAAATAGCTACTGACAGAAGAAACAAAAAGAAATCAGTAAATTCAAGAACTACACTTAGAATGGATGCTCATCGTAAGAGTAGAGCACGCTATAAAATTGCGTTTAAAAGCGTTTTAGCTTTAGTAATGGTACTCGTTGCAATCGGTTTATCTTATGTTGCATTAATGATTGCAGATGCGAAAAACTTAGCAGATTCTTCCTATACTCCAAGAAATTCGTCGACTTCTTTAAATGGAAAAAGTACGGATAATATCAATGATGACATCGATCCGCTCAAAGATCCAATTTCAATTCTATTAATGGGAATTGATGATAATGCAGAAAGAAACTTAGGCTCTGCTCGGACAGATACGATGCTATTGCTTACGATAAATCCTAGCTCAGGCTCAATAAATATGGTGAGTATTCCAAGAGATACGTACACATCTATCAATACGAAAAAATTTACAGGAATGGATAAGATTAACTCCGCTTATACGTATGGAAAAGATGAGGGCGCAATTCAAGCGGTTCAAGATTTAATGAACGTCCCGATCAATTACTATTTTACGGTTGATTTCGAAGCGTTTGAAGGGGTTATTAACGCGTTAGGCGGCATTGAAGTTGATGTTCCGATGGATATTCATTCCGAGTACGCAAGTGAAGTGGACCCAAATGCAGGTGAAATTGTTGTGCATAAAGGAAAGCAAGTGCTAGATGGCGAAAAAGCGTTGATTTTTTCAAGGGTTAGAAAATTAGATAATGATATTGAGCGTGGAAAACGGCAGCAATTAGTAGTCCAAAAAGTAATTGAGAAAGCGACAGAAGTGGGATCAATCACGAAATATTCTAAAGTAATTAAAGCATTAAGTGGAAATTTTTGGACAGATATGAAGACAGACACGATGCTATCGATTGCCCAATCCAGCTTGAAAAAAAATTATGCGATTCATTCGTTTGTATTTGATTGGAGCAGTTTTACTTATAATTCAGCGAGTTATGTATCGTTAAATGAAGATAGTCTAGATTATATTAGCCACAAATTCAGAGTATCTCTAGGTTTAGATAAGACAGATGAACGAGATAAAGCTGGCTATAAATTTGAAACAAATGGTGTTGCAAGTACCAAAACCTACCCAACCTATGGTGCAAGTGAGGAAGGAACGGATGATGGTAGTAATTCAGATGAATACGGAACAAGTGATGAGCAATACAATTACAATACAGAAAGTACTTATGATAATCAATAAAGTAAAACTGGAATGTCGCGAGTGTAAGCTTGACGCTTCCAGTTTTTTTACACACAAAAAACAGTCAAACGGTCCGATAATAAAAAAAATTTCACTTATGTAAGTGAAATTAGTATATAATATAAATGAAATCTTATATTTAAAAGACAGATAACTAGCTGAAAAACAGTGGACTTTTAATAAAACAGACGCATCCTAAGGGAATCGAACCCCTATCTCAAGAACCGGAATCTTGTGTGATATCCATTACACTAAGGATGCAGTAAGCACGTTTACTAGTTTAGCGAATTATAAAAAAAATAGCAAGAAAAATTTTATATTTTATTTA
>JAATGB010000066.1 GCA_015654945.1 Lactobacillales bacterium
ACGATGAGTTATGAAGGAATGATTCAAAAAGAGTTAATCAAACAGCATGTCATGGTTGATTCAGAACAAGAGCTGTTTGAGCAAATAAGTGAAGAGCTGCTCGAAAAGGAGTATGTTTTCCCGGATTTTTTGAAAGGGATTACAAAAAGAGAGGAGGAATTTCAGACAGGACTAATAACACAGTTTTTAAATATTGCTTTACCCCATGCAGATTGTGTCTATATTCAAAAGCCATTTCTTTATGTCGTTTATCTTGAGCAGCCAATCAAGGTTCGCCAAATGGGAGACAATCAAGAAATGACGGTAAACCATCTTTTATTTCTAGGAATCAAAGAACCGACAAAACAGGTTGACTTGCTTTCCACGTTGATGAGGTTATTTATGGATAAGGTGTTTGTGCAAGCTTTTAAGCAGGCAAAAGGAGCAGAGCAGGTTTACCAATTATTAGTAAATTCAATGAAAGAAGAGGAGCGTGTAGAAGGATGAAACGATTAATTGTCGCATGTGGAAGTGGCGTTGCCACTAGTACCACGATTGCCGAAAGATTGAAGCGAAAATTTGAAGCAGATGGAGTGGATTGTCGGGTGGAAGCGGTCGATTATAAATCAATTTTTAATGAATTACCGACAGCGGATATTTATGTGTATATTGCCCAACCTGATGCAGAGGTTTTGGAAGAAGCAGAAAAACGGGAAATTCCGGTTTTTGCAGGAATTCCATTTTTAACGGGTATGGGTGAAGAGAGTATCTACAATGAGATCGTTAACGCAACACATTGATTTTTTACGACTAAATAAAAGAGGTGAATAAGATGGAAATATTTAAAGAAATTATTCAATATATTTTGGATCTTGGTTCAGCGGTATTTGTTCCATTATTGATTTTAATTATTGGATTGATTGCACGGATGAAATTCAAAAAAGCATTTTTGTCAGCCATTACTTTGAGTGTGGCTTTTACCGGAATGAATATGTTAATTACCTTCATGAGTGATGCAATCGGACCTGCTTCACAAGATATGGCAAAAAACACGGGCGTTTCCCTACCTGCTTTGGATTTGGGCTGGACCGGTGCGGCGAGTATTACGTGGTCGTGGGCCTATGCATTTGTCTTTTTTGCGATTGTGTTGTTGGTAAATTTTGTGATGCTACTCCTAAATTGGACGAAGACATTGAATGTCGATATGTGGAATGTATGGGGTAAGGCGTTAACCGCGTATCTTGTTTACTATGTTTCTGGGAGTTTGATTGCTGGATTTATTACCGCCATTGTACAGGTCATTTTAGAATTGAAGCTAGGGGACATGTTTCAGCGGCACATCCAAGACTTGACAGGCATTCCCGGTGTAACGGTAACTCATTTGATGAATATTTCCGCTGTTTTAATGTTACCGGTAAACAAGTTACTAGATCGGATTCCTTTTTTCAATAAAAAAGCAGATACAACGGCGTTAAAAGCCAAAATTGGGATTTTTTCAGAAAATAGCGTGATGGGTTTTATTATTGGACTGGCACTAGGATTTGGCGCCATGTATAGTATTTCCAGTTCACTTAATTTAGCTGTTAAAGCCGCAACTGCGATGGCACTTTTTCCGATGATTTCTAAGCTATTTATGCAAGCCTTATCTCCCTTAGCAGATGCGATGGGTGATTTTATGAAGGCGAAATTTAAAGATCGTGAAGTCTATATTGGTTTGGATTGGCCAATTTTAGCTGGTCGATCAGAAATCTGGGTGACAGCAATTCTGATTGTTCCCGTATTTATTGGGTTCTCGCTTATTTTACCAGGTAATACTGTTTTACCTTTTGCAGGAGTCATTAACTATTCGATTGCGGTCGGCGGACTACTTTTAACAGGTGGAAATTTGTATAGAATGCTGACGCTAGGTGTGATCTTTACGCCGTTGTATCTCTACAGTGCAACGTATTTAGCACCGATTTTAACAGATTTAGCACATAAGACAGGAGCGGTTGATGTGGCCAAAGGCGGTTCAATTACTTGGTCTTCAATTGAAGGTCCTGAATTTCGGATTGCTTTTGCAGAGGCGTTTAAAGGGAATATTATCGGAATTATTGGTGCCATTGTCTTTCTGGTAATGTTCTATTGGTTATACAAAGAAATGATGAAGGCCAAAGTTCCTTCAGAACGTTACGTGGAACAACCAAAGAAAGCGAAAGGTGTCTAGATATGAAGCAAGAAAAAACCAAGTGGTTAGGCCTGTTGTTTTTCGACAGTTGTTTATTTTTAGCAGGCTTGGCAACCAATCGAATCGAATTATTGTTTGGTGTCATTGGGTTGTCTTATTATATTCGAAAAAACGGGTATGCCGTATTATTTAAAGCGTTTGATGAGCAACGGCAGCAAAAAAGAGCCTATACCGAAAACATAATGAAAAAAATGATTGAAAGAAAATAGGAGGAGAAGCAATGAGTGATGGCAGAATGTTATTCGAACGCGAACGAAGAGATCTAGCAGAAGCGGTTCAACTGACTTATTATAGAAAGAATACGAATACTGCTGGCGGTAACTTTTCTTTTAAAGTAAGAGATGACACAGGAAAAGAATATTTGATTATGACACCAACCATGATGTCAGAAGCCTATCATGGTAAATTAGCTGCAAATCAAATTTTAGTAGTTGAACCCGGAACAAGGAAAATCATCGCAGGGGAAGGCGAACTGACACGTGAAATTAATATGCATGAAGCTGCCTATTTTGCGAACCCAGAAATCAAGTGCGTTTTTCATGCGCATGCGCCAGAAAGCATGTTTTGGGCAACGAGTGGCTTGGACATGCCAAATTTAACGGAAGCAACCCAGAAAGTGAAGTATATTAAAGTCTTACCATTTGAACCTAACTGCTCGGAAGAATTAGCAGAGGTGGTCGCTGATGAAATTAGCCAGGATAGAACGCTGCCAAAAGAATATTTATTGGATTCGCATGGTGTCTTGATTCTAACTCCGGGAAGCACTGGCATGGAAGCTCTGCACAAAGCGTTATCAATCTTAGATACCGTTGAATGGAATGCCAAAATTGCGTACCAACAAACTATTTTTCAAAAATTAGACTTAATTGATGGTTATCGCTCAAAAGGGATCAAAGTCGGAGATCTAGCTGATATATTGGCGCACCAACCAATTTTTAATGGGAAAATAGCCGAAGGAAAGATTAGCGATTAAAAAATGCTCAAAATAGCGCTAGTGGTAATTATCTAGTAGCGCTATTTTGACGTGTTGATTAAACAATTGTAAAGATTTACTTGAGAATACATTGACAAAATACCTGTTTATTCGTTATAATGTTATGGTCTGTCTAACTATGTAAAGAAGATAAAGAATTTTAGGAGGTGTCTTGCATGAAAAGAACATACCAACCCAACAAACGTAAACACGCAAAAGTTCATGGATTTCGTCAACGTATGAGCACAAAGAACGGTCGTCGTGTATTAGCAAGTAGACGTCGTAAAGGTAGAGCAGCAATTATTGCTTAATCAATACTGTCTATAAAAATGGTCGCGTATTGAAGTGAAAACTCACTTTCATAAGCGACCATTTTTGAATTAGCCGCAAACAATCATCTAGTAGCGGGATACTGTCTCTGACTTATTTTTCTACTCCAACCAATAAATTTACTAAAGAGGAAGCAACTAAAATCGTAAAATGATCATCTTTGACATAAATACGCTACCAATTCTGATAAAAATAGCAAAACACGTAAAGAAAATTAATTTTTCTTTGAGTGTTTTTTCTTTTTTATGCTATTATATAGTGAGGACTTGCTTAACGTATTTGTCTGTATTGAAGAATGAAAGGGATCACTGCATGAAAAAGTCATATCGTATCAAGAAAGAAAAAGAATTCCAAGAAATTATTCAAACGAGACAATCATTTGCAAACCGTAATTTTATTGTATATGCTTCAGTGTGTAAGGGCCAACCTCATTTTAGAGTAGGCATTTCAGTTGGAAAAAAAGTGGGCAATGCTGTGATGCGCAATCGAGTGAAAAGGCAGATCCGGCAGTCTTTGTTTGAATTAAAAGTAGAAATTAGTCCAGAAGCGAATTTTATCGTTATTGCACGACCCGCAGCTGTTCAGTTGAAGACAGAAGAAGTCAAAAAGAATTTAATCCATGTATTAAATTTAGCGAAAATTATATAGGTAGAGATGGAGAGGGAATGTACGTGAGAAAAAAGAAACATTTATTATTGGGTTTAATGATGCTCGGACTTGTGGTATTTTTGGCGGCTTGTGGTCAAGGAGAAGTCACGAAAAATAGTACAGGGATTTGGGATCGTTACATTGTGTATTACTTTGCGCAAGCAATCAAAGGTCTTTCATTTGGCAACTCTGGGATTGGGATTATTTTATTCACGATTATTATCAGAATTATCTTATTGCCTTTGATGCATTTCCAAAATAAAAGCATGCGTAAAACACAAGAAATGCAACCAAAATTGAAAGCATTGCAACAAAAATATTCATCAAAAGACCCAGATACAAAAAGAAAATTACAAGAAGAACAACAACGACTTTATGATGAACATGGTGTGAATCCGTTTGCGGGATGCTTGCCGTTACTTGTTCAAATGCCGATTATGATGGCCTTGTGGCAGTCGATTTCACGGGATTCTAGTTTGACGGCAGGTAAGTTTATGTGGTTGCAACTGGGCGATAAGGATCCTTACTATATTTTACCCATTTTAGCGGCAATCTTTACCTTTGCTAGTTCAAAGCTTACCAGCATGGGTCAATTAGAAAGCAACAGCACCACTACAATGATGAATTACATGATGCCCGCGATTATTTTATTTACTGGGATTAACTTAGCAAGTGGCTTATCCTTGTATTGGGTAATTTCAAATGCGTTCCAAGTAGGTCAAACTTTATTGATTAATAATCCATTTAAGATTCGGAAAGAACGGGAAGAACAAGAACAGAAAGCCCGCGAGTTAGAAAGAGCATTGAAAAAGGCGCAACAACCTAAAAAGAAAAAATTGAAGAATAAATAGTTATATTGGGAGGTTCGTGTAGTATGCCAAACTTTGTAGGAGAATCGATTGAAGAAGCCATTCAAAAGGGATTAAACGCGTTGTCTGCTACTAAAGAGCAGGTAAAGGTTCAAGTGATTGAGGAAGAAAAAAAGGGATTTTTGGGCATTGGAAAAAGAGCTGCGACGGTTTCTGTAGAATTTCTTGAAAAAGAAGTGCCTGTAAAGGAAAAGCAGCCCGAGAAAGCTCCAGAAAAACCAATTATTGCGGCTGCATCTAGCGCAACAAACGAACATTCACTTCCGGAATTAAAAGAGTTGAATGAACGAGATGCGATAACTCAGCTCTCTTTATACTTAACGAATGTGACGAAAGAAATGGGCGCACCTGCACTTATTCGTGTCGAACAAGAAGCAGAACTGTTGATTTTCCATTTGGATAGCCAAAATTCTGGTGCTTTGATTGGCAAGCACGGTCGAATCTTAAATGCGCTGCAGTATTTAGCACAAGTTTTTGCGCACCGGGTCGCTCAAAATAAACTAAATGTCGTGATCAATGTAGGGGATTATCGCGAAAAACGAAAAGCTGTGCTGCAACGACTAGCGGAACGAACCGCACACCAAGTAAAAACGACTGGGCAACCGGTATTTTTAGAACCAATGCCTGCCTTTGAGCGAAAACAAATACATGCTGTTTTAAGCAAAGATCCATACATAAAAACCCATTCTGAAGGAAACGATCCCTATCGTTATCTGATTGTAGAACCGGAAGAAAATGTGCTGTAAAGGATACTGTTGATCGGTAGCAAAGAATAGAGCAGGCGAAAATTTTTTTTACAGCAGGTTGCTATTCTTTCCTATCGCTTTCGATAGTTGATTTCTCTTTTTATCTATGCTATTATAAGCATGAATTTAATACGGTAGCAGTCAAAGTGCTTATTCATTCTTTTTTATAAGGGGTGGAGTGGGTGCTTTTTTCGTTTTTTTGACCCAACGGATAACAGCTAATAGAAAAGAAAGAGAGTGAAGGCGTGAATACAACGACAGAATTCGATACGATTGCGGCAATTTCAACACCGCCGGGTGAAGGCGCGATCAGTATTGTCCGCTTGAGCGGCGAGGATGCCATCAAGATTGCAGCAAAAGTCTACCATTCTGGCAAGAAAAATCTGGCAGAGGTTGCGAGTCATACGATTCATTATGGCCATATTATGGATCCAAAGACGGAAGAAGTTATTGATGAAGTGATGATTTCTGTGATGCATGGACCCAAAACCTTTACGAGAGAAGATGTTGTCGAGATTAATTGTCATGGCGGTATTGTCGTAGTCAATCAGCTATTACAGCTATTACTAAGGCAAGGGGCCCGGCTCGCAGAACCCGGAGAATTTACCAAGCGTGCCTTTTTAAATGGGCGGATGGATCTTTCGCAAGCCGAAGCCGTAATGGACTTAATTCGAGCTAAAACAGATAAGGCAATGCAAGTCGCGCTTCACCAATTAGATGGTAATCTTTCAAAATTAATTCGTTCGTTACGCCAAGAAATTTTGGATGTCTTGGCACAAGTCGAGGTCAATATTGACTATCCTGAATACGATGATGTAGAAGAGTTAACTACTAAATTACTCGTAGAAAAAGCGGGCAGTGTACAAGCTCAGCTACGTCAATTGTTACAAACAGCAAAGCAAGGAAAAATTTTAAGAGAAGGACTTTCCACCGCGATTATTGGTCGACCAAATGTTGGGAAATCAAGTTTGCTTAACCATTTGTTGCAAGAAGAAAAAGCGATTGTAACGGATGTCGAGGGTACCACGCGTGATGTGATTGAAGAATATGTCAATGTCCGTGGCGTACCGTTAAAATTAGTGGATACTGCAGGAATTCGCGAAACGGAAGATGTTGTTGAAAAAATTGGAGTTGAACGTAGCCGTAAAGCATTAAATGAGGCAGATTTAATTTTATTAGTTCTGAATCAAAATGAACCATTGACGATAGAAGATAAACGTTTATTGCAACAAACACAAAAAATGAATCGCTTGGTTGTACTAAATAAGATGGATTTAGAAAGTCATTTGGATACCTCGGAGTTACTGACATATATCAAAGAAGCAGAGCTACTAAGCGTTTCAGTGATTACGAGCGTTGGCATGGATCGGCTAGAAGAAAAAATTGCCCATTTATTTTTTGGGGGCAAGACCGAAGAAAAAGATGCGACATATGTTTCGAATACGCGGCATATTGGCTTACTTGAGCAAGCAGAAATAGCCTTGGAAGATGTGCAAGCAGGGATTGCTGCAGGTATGCCAGTGGATTTGGTTCAAATTGATATGACAAGATGCTGGGATCTTTTAGGTGAAATCGTTGGGGACAGTGTTCAAGACGAGTTAATTACGCAATTATTTAGTCAATTTTGTTTAGGGAAATAGGAGGAAAATACGTGCAAACTTATCAAGCAGAAACATACGATGTTATTGTGGTGGGTGCTGGACATGCCGGTTCAGAAGCCGCATTAGCAGCAGCAAGAATGGGCTGTAAAACAATGTTGTTAACCATTAATTTGGATATGGTTGCTTTTATGCCTTGCAATCCTTCCGTTGGCGGCCCAGCAAAAGGCGTGGTCGTCCGTGAAATTGATGCCCTAGGTGGCGAAATGGGACACAATATTGACAAAACCTATATTCAAATGAGAATGTTAAATACAGGAAAAGGACCCGCTGTTCGTGCGCTTCGTGCACAAGCAGATAAATATGCATATCAAACCGAAATGAAGCATACAATCGAACGGGAAGAAAATTTAGTATTGCGTCAAGGGATTGTTGAGGAATTAGTAGTTGAAGAAGGTATTTGCAAAGGTGTGATTACTTCAACGGGTGCTATCTATCACAGTAAAACGGTGGTCATTACAGCAGGAACAGCGTTGCGTGGTGAAATTATTATTGGTGAGCTTAAGTATTCATCGGGTCCGAATAATTCACAACCATCGATTGGTTTAGCGAATAGCTTAAAGAACTTGGGGTTTGAAATTTCGCGTTTCAAGACGGGAACACCGCCACGAGTAAAATCAAGTACAATCGACTACACAGTGACAGCGGAACAGCCGGGTGATCAAAAACCGAATCATTTTAGCTTTTCAACGCCAGATAGTCAGTATAATCTGAATCAATTGTCATGCTGGCTGACTTATACAAATGAGAAAACGCACCAAATTATTCAAGAAAATTTGCATCGTGCGCCCATGTTTACCGGAATTGTCGAAGGAGTTGGGGCAAGATATTGTCCATCAATTGAAGATAAAATTGTTCGGTTCAGTGATAAGCCTAGACATCAATTATTTTTAGAACCAGAAGGTGCAGAAACAGAGGAGGTCTATGTTCAAGGCCTCTCGACTTCGTTACCAGAAGATGTGCAACGAGATGTCTTGCATTCCATTGCGGGTCTTGAGCAAGTCGAAATGATGCGTACCGGCTATGCGATTGAATATGATGTCGTAACGCCCCATCAGCTACGGCCGACATTGGAAACAAAATTAATTCAAAACTTATATACTGCCGGGCAAACGAATGGTACCAGCGGTTATGAAGAAGCCGCCGGTCAAGGCCTAATTGCGGGAATAAATGCTGCCTTAAATGTCCAAAAGAAAGCACCGTTTGTCATGAAACGAAATGATGGCTATATTGGTGTGATGATTGATGATTTAGTGACTAAGGGAACGAACGAACCTTATCGTTTGTTGACGTCACGTGCGGAGTACCGCTTGATTTTACGTCATGATAATGCTGATTTGCGTTTGACTGAAAAAGGCCATGAAATGGGCTTAGTCAAAGAAGCACAATACCAAACATTTTTGATGAAGAAACAGGAAGTCGAAGCAGAAATTGCCCGTTTACAAACAATTCGGTTAAAACCAACGGCCGAAATTCAAGCATTTTTAGAAGCAAAAGGCTCTGCGCAATTAAAAGATGGTATCCTTGCTTCTGAGTTTTTAAAGAGACCAGAAGTTTCTTATGAAGAGCTACAACAATTTTTACCAGAACTCGCAACATCTTTAGCTAAACGAGTGATTGAACAAGTCGAAATTCAAATGAAATACGAAGGCTATATTCGTAAAGCAGAAGAAAAAGTTGCGAAAATGAAACGGATGGAAGCCAAAAAAATTCCTACTAATATTGATTATCAAGCAATTAACGGGTTGGCAACAGAAGCCCGCCAAAAACTAGCAAAAATTCAACCTGAAACTCTTGCGCAAGCAAGCCGTATCAGCGGAGTGAACCCAGCGGATGTCAGTATCTTAATGGTATATGTCGAACAAGGAAAAATCGCGAAAACCACTTCTAAAAGTTAGGGATAGCAAGGGTTATGATCTATCTAAATAAGCAATAGTAGATTTGAATGCTATCTATTTTGCGAAAGCGTCAATTGTTTCATTTTGCTTAGCAGGTGTGACTTTAACATAGATGTCGGTTGTGGTTTTTGTAGATTTATGACCTGAAATTTTGGCTACGCCTTTTATGTATGCTCCACTTTCAAAGAGTAGTGAAGCGTTTGTTTTACGAAAATCATGGACTTTGATGATTTTCATGTCTGGAAAATGTTTTTTTACTTTGGCCATTACATGATTAGGATAGGACTTTCCGAGGTATTGTGTTTTTCTATAAAGTACGGATTGACTAAAGACTACATTATTTTCAAAATGTTCATCTCTAATTCCAAGAGATAGCTTTTGCTGAATGATGTAGTTTTTCCATTCTTTTAAGATAGAAAGTGTCCTATTAT
>JAATGB010000190.1 GCA_015654945.1 Lactobacillales bacterium
GGTGCTGCAAAATGAAAAGCAAAGAAAAAATTCAAATTCGGCAAACCTTTCTTCGTGTGCTGAGTATTTTAATCGTATTGTTTGTTGGACTATTTTTTCTAAGTTTGAGCACAGGTTTACTTTCTTTGCCATTTAAAGAGGTAGTGAAAACACTCAGTGGGAATGGTTCTCCTCGACAAGAGCTTTTGCTTTATGATTTTCGCTTTCCTCGTTTACTTGTAGCAATTTTAACGGGTGCGACTTTAGGGATCGCTGGTTGTATTTTGCAGGGGATAACGCAAAACCCACTAGCCGATACAGGAATGATCGGCTTAAATGCGGGTGCGGGAATGTCTGTGATGGTTTTTGTCAGCTTCTTTTCTACAACTTTTGAGCAACATGTTTTCTTATTGCCCATTGTAGCTATGGTAGGGACTTTTTTGTCTGCCTTATTTGTTTTTTTGATTGCGTATAAAAAAAGAGAAGGTTTGGGAACCAATCGGTTGATTCTTTCTGGTGTTGCGGTCTCAGCAGGAATGACCGCGTGCATGATTCTTTTGACGATCAAGCTATCACCTTCAAAATATGAATTTATGAGTAGCTGGTTAGCAGGAAGTATTTGGGGTTCAAACTGGACCTTTGTCTATTCTTTTGTTCCTTGGCTGCTCTTGACGCTACCGATTATATTTTTCAAAGCAAAAATATTGGATCTATTTTCGTTAGGTGAAGAAGCGGTCAAAGGGTTAGGCGTAAACGTTCAAAAAGAACAAGTGATATTTCTACTTTTAACCGTTTGCTTGACTGGAGTCGCAGTTTCGGTTAGTGGCAGTATTAGTTTTATTGGCTTATTGGTACCTCGTTTAGCTGGACAATTCGTTGGAAAAAGGCATCGTTATTTACTGCCGCTCTCTGCCATGATGGGCAGTATTTTGTTAATGGCAGCCGATATTTTAGGACGTGTCATTATCCTACCAGCGGAGATGCCAGCAGGTATTTTGGTATCCGTCATTGGCGCCCCGTACTTTGTTTACCTTTTATTAAAAAAATAAACGAAATGCAAGTGAATCATTGAGAAATCTCTTTGATTTGCTTGTTTTTTTTTTGTGTCCCATTAGTTTATTTATTAATCAATAAGCAGCTTATAAAATTTTTGCAAAAATAAATTCTTTGACAACGGCTGGTGAAAGAGGTAATCTGTATTTGTAGGAACGATTACATTTGTAAACGAAAAGAGGGCGAAGATAAATATGAAAGATCAGAAGACAGTAACAAAAATGAATCACGAAGCGATGAAGCATAATCAAATGAGTCATGAAGAGATGAATCATGCGTCTATGAACCATGAACAGATGCAGCATGGAACGATGGATCATTCGATGCATATGGGGAATTTAAAACAAAAATTCTTTTTTTCCGTTATTTTGGCGATACCCATTATTTTACTCTCACCGGTAATGGGAGTGAATCTGCCTTTTCAATTCACATTTCGAGGGTCAGACTGGGTCGTTTTATTATTAGCAACTCTCTTATATTTTTACGGTGGTCTGCCTTTTTTAAAAGGAGCGAAGATGGAGTTACAGGGAAAAAAACCGGCAATGATGACATTGATTGCTTTAGGAATATCTGTTGCTTATTTTTATAGCATTTACGCTTTTATCGCCAATAATTTTTTGAAAAGCTCTCTGCATGTTATGGACTTTTTTTGGGAACTAGCTACGCTAATTGTAATTATGTTGCTCGGACATTGGATTGAAATGAATGCAGTCAGCAATGCTGGAAATGCGTTGCAAAAAATGGCTGAATTATTACCAGGAACGGCAAGTCGGATCAATCAAGAAGGGCAAATGGAAGAGATTTCTCTTAAAAAAGTTTTGCTAGGCGATCAATTGCTTGTGAAAGCCGGTGGGAAAATTCCCACAGATGGCGTCATTATCGCAGGGGAAACTTCAGTGAATGAAGCGATGGTTACTGGGGAAGCAAAAGAAGTTAGGAAACAGGTACAGGACAAGGTGATTGGTGGCTCTGTGAATGGGGCTGGAACCATTACAATCAAGGTGACAGGAACGGGTGAATCAGGTTATCTTGCACAAGTCATGTCACTAGTGAATGCAGCGCAGCAAGAAAAATCAAGCGTTGAATCACTTTCAGATAAAGTTGCCAGCTGGTTGTTTTACGTCGCGTTATTTGTTGGAATTGGTGCTTTTATTGTGTGGCTGCTTGTGACAAAGGATGTAAATACTGCGTTAGAACGGATGGTTACGGTGTTGATTATTGCATGTCCGCATGCTCTAGGATTAGCAATTCCCCTTGTAACAGCTCGGTCCACTTCACTGGGAGCTCAAAACGGTTTGCTGATCAAAAAACGCCAAGCATTAGAAGTCGCTAAACAAGTCGATCGTGTGTTGATGGATAAGACGGGAACCTTAACAGAAGGCAACTTTTCTGTTCGGGCGTACAAAAGTTTTTCTGAAAAATATACAGATGAAGAAATTTTGACTTGGATGGGTGCGGTTGAGCAAAGTTCAAATCATCCCCTTGCAACCGGGATTTTAAAGCAGGTCGCTAAATTACAACTCAAACTTCCCAAAGCAACAGAGGTTACGAATCATGGGGGAATAGGAATTGAAGGGAACGTCGAAGGCCAAAAAATAAAAATTGTCAGTGTTGCCTATTTGGATAAGAATCGGATTGCATATGACCAAGAAAGTTTTTCTGCATTATCTGCTCAAGGCAATTCGATTAGTTTTCTGTTGATCAACGAAAAAAACAGCGGGTTTGTGGCGCAGGGAGATCAAATCAAACCCGAAGCAAGAGGAATGATTCAACAGCTAAAAGCTGAGGGTATCAAGCCGGTTATAGTAACGGGTGATAACAAACAAGCCGCGGAAAAGGTAGCTGCTCAACTTGGAATTGAAGAAATTCATGCAGAGCTGTTGCCGGCAGATAAAGAAAAAATTGTGCGTAGTTACCAGAAAAAGGATCAAGTCGTAATGATGGTTGGCGATGGCGTAAACGATGCACCGAGTTTAGCACGTGCCGATATCGGTGTTGCGATTGGAGCGGGAACAGATGTCGCGGTTGATTCAGCCGATGTCATTCTTGTAAAAAGTAATCCCGCCGATATTCTGCATTTTTTAACACTTGCTAAAAATACTTCGCGAAAAATGATTCAAAATTTATGGTGGGGAGCAGGATACAATATTATTGCGATTCCTTTAGCAGCAGGGGCTCTTTCTTTTGCAGGTATTACTTTAAGTCCCGCAGTTGGTGCGATTCTTATGTCCGCAAGTACGGTGATTGTCGCATTGAATGCCATGACGCTTCGAATAAACACAGAAAAATAATTGATAATTTTAGCTGTTGCAAAGAATAAATGAATTCTTTGTAGCAGTTTTTTGGTACGAAAAAAGAAACAAAAAGCAAGACTGGTTTTAATCTTTCCGCTAGTTTGCTATAATGATAGAGAATGACAAGAGAAAGAAGGATGTATATATGATAGAACGTGTGGAAAAATTACGGACGCAAATGGAAAAAGAAGGATTGTCTGCTTTTTTAGTTACCAGTCCTTATAACTTACGCTATTTAACTGGGTTTACTGGAACGACTGGCTTAGCGGTTATTACGTTGAATCATGCATTTTTTGTGACCGATTTTAGATATACAGAGCAGGCCGCAAAGCAATGTGTAGGCTATGAAATTGTTAAAAATTCTGGTCCCATTTTTGATGAAGTTGCCAAAATTGTTAAAGATGAAAACTTACCGAATATTGGCTTTGAAGAAAATTTTGTGACATTTGCACAGTACTCATTGTTTGAAGAGTTGATTGACACAGCTCTTGTTCCTGTTACTGGAATGATTGAAGCTTTAAGAGAAATCAAAGAAGCTGCTGAAGTCGAAATAATTCGGAAAGCTTGCCAAATTTCCGATGCTGCGTTTGCGCACATTTTAACTTTTATTAAACCGGGTGTGACCGAAATCGAAGTCGCAAACGAACTTGATTTTCACATGAGAGGTTTAGGCGCAACGGGTGTTTCTTTTGAAACAATCGTGGCAAGTGGACTTCGCTCTGCAATGCCTCATGGTGTTGCTTCGGAAAAGAAGATCGAAACGGGCGATTTTGTGACGATGGACTTTGGCTGTTATTATGATGGCTATGTTTCAGATATGACGCGGACCATTGCGGTTGGGAAACCGTCAGATAAATTAAAAGAACTCTATCAAATTACATTAGAAGCAAACAAGCAGGTTATTGCGGCCGCTAAAGTTGGCATCAATGGTGTTCAGCTAGATGCAGTTGCGCGTGATCACATTGCTGCTAATGGTTATGGAGAAGCTTTTGGACATTCTACCGGACACGGAATTGGTTTAGAAATTCATGAAGGACCGAATGTTTCGAAAGTTAGTGAAAAAGCTTTTGTTCTTGGAAACATCATTACAGATGAACCGGGAATTTATTTACCAGGAATCGGTGGTGTCCGAATTGAAGATGATTTGTTACTAACAGAAAGTGGCAATGAAGTATTAACACATGCACCAAAGGAACTCATCATTTTATAAAAGAAAAGCGACTTTTTCGTGACAATTCTTCCTAGTTAATGATAAACTAGGAAAGAGCAAAATCTTAGGAGGAAAAACATGATTTCTGTAAATGATATTAAAATTGGGATGACCATTGAAGTCGATGGAGAGCTTTGGCGTATATTGGATTTTCAACATCACAAACCTGGTAAAGGCAACACGATTGTTCGGACAAAATTAAAAAATCTTCGAACAGGTGCGGTGAACGAAAAACGCTTTAATGCAGGTGTCAAAGTGGCAAAAGCAATGATCGACACGAAAAAAATGCAGTATTTGTATGAAAGTGGCGGCAATTATGTATTCATGGACTTAGAAAACTACGAACAAATCGAAATTCCCGGCGAACAAATTGAATACGAATTAAAATTTATGCTCGAAAACATGGAGGTCAACGTGATTATGTTTGGCGCCGAAATTTTAGGTGTAGATTTACCCAATACAGTGATTTTAGAAGTAGCAGAAACTTCACCGAATATTAAAGGAGACACTTCCTCTGGCGGTTCAAAACCAGCAACCATGGAAACGGGTGTCGTTGTGAATGTACCATTTTTCGTTAATGTAGGAGATAAATTGATTGTAAATACAACTGACAGCTCATATGTTTCACGAGCATAGATGAATGAAAGCAAAGGAGGAGGACAATATGGCGGATGAAACAAATTTGATTTTAAACCAAAAGCAAACAAATGAAGGCGGAGAAATCGTTATTGCACCTGAAGTGATTGAGGTAGTTATTGGCATTGCTGCTTCCAAAGTAGCAGGTGTTTACGGCATGCGTGGCAATTTAGCGAGTAATGTAACGGAATTATTAGGTCGAGCTGCACATGGAAAAGGCGTCTATCTGAAAATCGAAGAAGACGAACTGAAAGTAGATGTCTATTGCTATTTGAACTATGGTGTAGTCGTACCTAAAGTCGCGTTGGATATGCAAGAAAAAGTGAAACAACAAGTACTTTATATGACAGATATTGAGCTAACCGAAGTCAACGTTCATATTGTCGGGGTTGTTCCTGAAAAAATTGAAAGCCCCAATTTAGAAGAATTATTTGCGACAGAAGATGGGGTTAAATAATGGAGCTCAATCGACACGAAATAAGAGAAAAGGCGCTTCAAGCACTGTTTCCCCTTGATTTTAACAAAGAGCTGACCAAAAGTGATGCCATTGAGTATGTCTTGGAATTGGATCATCGGGAGTGGGTAAGTGAGGATCAAGAATCTTTTGTTCCCACCTACTTAGACAGTTTAGTGGCAGGTGTTTGCGCGCAGCAGGCAAGTATCGATGCGACGATCCAAAAATTTTTGAAAGGCTGGACAATTTCCAGAATTTCAAAAATTGATCTCATTATTATGAGAATTGCTATTTATGAAATGTATTTTGTTGAGGAAGTACCAGCAAAAGTAGCGTTGAATGAAGCTATTGAATTAACGAAGAAATTTAGTGACGATGATTCGAGAAAATTTGTAAATGGTGTTCTTTCTAATGTGATGAATGAACAAGAAACGCAAAAATAATATAGGGAAACAAGGGATAAGTTGTGTTTTATCTTTTGTTTCTTTGTTTTTAGTTGGAAGAGCTGAAAAGACAATGAGGTCTTCTTTAATAGAACCTAAAATTATGCTAAAATAGAGGCAATAGTGAAGGAAGGGAGCTTGAAAATGGCGCAAATAATCAATGGCCGAGAATTAGCTGATAAAATTCAAGCAGAGTTAGCAATGGAAGTTGCTGAGATGAAAGAAAAAAACATTGTTCCTGGTTTGGTGGTGATCATTGTAGGCGAAGATTCCGCAAGTCAGATTTATGTTAGAAATAAAGAAAAAAGTGCTGAAAAAGTGGGCATATTTTCGAAAATAGACCGCTTGCCAGCAGAAACAACGGAACAGGAGTTGCTCGCAAAAATTGCGACATACAACCAAGATGAGCACTTTCATGGTATTTTGGTACAGCTACCATTACCTGCGCATATTAATGAGGAAGAAGTAATTCAAGCGATTGATCCACAAAAAGATGTCGATGGGTTTCATCCAATCAACATGGGCCATCTGCTTATCGGCAAGCCGATAAAGATTCCTTGTACACCTTACGGCATTATGAAAATGTTTGAAGCTTATGATATCGAATTAGAAGGGAAAAATGCTGTAATTATTGGTCGCAGTAATATTGTTGGCAAACCAATGGCGCAATTATTATTGATGGAAAATGCGACGGTCACGATGACCCATTCCCGCACAAAGAATCTAAAAGAAATAGCAAAAGCAGCAGATATTTTAGTGGTGGCGATTGGAAAAGGTCATTTTGTCACCAAAGAATTTGTGAAAGAGGGTGCAGTCGTCATTGACGTTGGCATGAACCGTGATGCAAACGGCAAATTAATTGGCGATGTGAAATTTGATGAAGTCGCACCGCTTGCGAGCTACATAACACCTGTTCCTAAGGGAGTAGGACCGATGACAATCACGATGTTATTAGAACAAACAGTCGCGAATGCACGAAAACTAAAGTAGGAGAGGCTGCTATGCAACAGTATTTAACCGTTACAGCGTTAACCAAATATTTAAAGCGAAAATTCGAAGCAGATCCGTATCTAGGACGGGTTTATTTGACTGGTGAAATTTCTAATTTTCGTATGCGCGCAAATGCGCACCAGTATTTTAGCGTGAAAGATGAGCAAGCCAAAATCTCTGCGATTATGTTTAAAGGCGCGTTCCAGCAACTTAAATTTCAGCCTAAAGAAGGAATGAAAGTGTTAGTTGTGGGCAGAATCTCACTCTATGAAGCCAGTGGACAGTATCAAATTTACATTGAACACATGGAACCTGATGGTGTCGGCGCACTCTATCAAGCCTTAGAAGAGAGGAAAGAAAAGCTGCTGAAGGAAGGTCTTTTTAGTGGTGTAAAAAAAGAGTTGCCCCGCTATCCTAAAAAAATCGCGGTGATTACAAGTCCTAGCGGTGCGGTAATTAGAGATATTATAACAACTACCAAGCGCCGCTATCCGATTGCCCAGCTTATACTTTTTCCAACATTGGTTCAAGGCAATCAAGCAGCAGACGACATTGTTAAAAATATTCAGCGTGTGGCAGAAATAGGTGATTTTGATACCTTGATTATCGCACGTGGTGGCGGCTCCATTGAGGACTTATGGCCTTTTAATGAAGAGCGAGTCGCGCGTGCCATTTATCAGGCGACAACACCTGTCATTTCTTCCGTTGGGCATGAAACAGATACCACTATTGCTGATTTAGTCGCGGATATCCGTGCGGCAACACCGACTGCAGCCGCTGAACTTGCGGTGCCTGTTTTGAGTGAAGAGCTTGTAAAAATTAGAGAAAAAGAGCAGCGAATTGCCCAAAGTTTTTCTTTTATTGTCAAAAAGAATCGGCAAAGATTTGCAAGTCAAATGGATTCGTATGTTTTTAAACAACCCCAACGTTTATATGAAAGTTTTTCCATGAAGCTGGATTTAATAACTCAGCGATTTGAAACCTCAGCAGATCGAATATTAAAAGGAAAAAAAGAACAATATACGCAGATCTTTCATTTGTTTCAAATGGTTTCGCCTAAAAATCGTTTGGCAGAAGAACAGCAGCGTTTTACTTATTTAAAAGAACAGTTAGCCAACTCAATAGCCGAGGTCGTGAATCACAAAAAACAAAATTTTGAACAACAAATCCAATCACTGGATATTTTGAGTCCATTGAAAACCATGGGAAGAGGCTATAGCTACGTCACCAAAGAACAGCAAGTGCTTCACTCCGTAACAGAGCTCAATCCAGCAGATTCCTTAATGATTCATATGCAAGACGGAAAAGTAACCGCACGTGTCGAAGAAATCGTGCAAGAAGTGGAGGAAAAAGAATGAGCACCAAGAAAAATATGACGTTTGAAGAGTCAATGACCGCATTAGAAGAAATCGTTAAATTGTTAGAGCAAGGAGAAGTTCCTTTAGAAGAGGCTTTATCTCAGTTCCAAAAAGGAATTGAATTGAGCAAAATATGTCAAAATACGCTAACCTCAGCAGAGGAAACACTTACGAAAATTATGACAGCCGATAATCAGGAAGTTCTTTTTGAAGGGACGGAAACAGAATGACCACTTTTCAGCAATTTCAGCTCATTCATGGGCCAAAAGTTGAAAAAGAAATGATAAGCTTTTTAAAAGAGAATTGTTCAGAAAAAAGTTTATTTGAAGCGATGGTGTACTCGATCCAAGCGGGAGGAAAAAGAATTCGCCCGTTGTTGCTTCTTGCGACAATTGAAGCACTAGGTGGAACAATTACGCAGGGTCACTATCAAGTTGCGGCTGCATTAGAAATGGTGCA
>JAATGB010000028.1 GCA_015654945.1 Lactobacillales bacterium
AAAGCTGCTTTCCCATTTACGGTAAGTTTAAAGAAAGCTCTTGCACAGCAAACACTAAATCGTGAAACAAACAGTGTTGTTGAGTTTCAGCAGACGGTAGCAAGGCTAGCCAAAGAATTTGTCAAAAATAGCGCAGCGTCAAAAAAACAGCAGATACTAAAGACAAAGCGTAGAAGAAACACGTCTAATGTGGTTCAGATGCAAGAAAAAAGCACCCCGGCTTCAGGTAAAAAAGCACCTCGATATGTAAAAGTTGGCGTTGAAGAATATTCAAAATTACTGCAAAGACAAACAAAGCGAGAAGCTGTTTGAACAGCACGTAAGAAGCACTCTCGGTTTTTAAGCAAATTTCGCCGCCGGATTCTGTTACCTCTGACGCTACTTTTATTCATTAGCTCATTTGGCATCGTGTATGATCATCTATCACGTTACAGTAAAGCCGTTGTTGATGGGGAATCAATGTGGCCAAGCTTCTACAATCAAGAAGAAGTAGTAGTAGCGAAAGCACGTAAATTAGCTCGATTTGAAGCTGTCGTTTTTTATCCGCCGAATGGTAACCAACAAAAATATATTAAACGAATTATTGGCCTACCAGGCGATACACTTTTGTACAAAAAAGGTAAGTTATATATTAATGGAACGCAAATGGAAGATAAATTTAGCAGCCAAACACTTGATTTTACATTAGAACAAATTTGTAAAGTAAAGCAAATCCCTCTTAATTATTATTTTGTGTTAGGAGATAATCGCCAGAATTCATTAGATAGTAGAAGTTTTGGCTTAGTCGCGAAAGAAGCGATTGTGGGAACGGTTCAAGAGTAAATGTTCTAGTTTTGTTGTTTTTAAATGAAGAATAGTCAATAGAGAAATCTATTTTAACTATAAATGAAAAAGAAAGTAGGAAAAAAAATGAAAAAGCAAGTTTTAGCAAGTTTATTCGTAAGTACAATGCTACTAAGTTATACAGGCGCAAATGTTTTAGCAGCAACAAGTGCAGGTGATACAGAAGCGGATGCAACTTTTACAGCAGGGGAACGACCAGATCCTGCGAAACCGGAAGAAGGACCAAAAGAACCCACTCCTGTAGATCCAGATCCAGATCCGTTACCAGAAACGGGAAACGTATATGTCACTCATTTGCCAAACATTACATTTGGGAGCAATAAGACCAATCTAAAAACAACCGAATATAATGCGTTGACGGAAAAGCGTACACAAGATAATGGAAATGTTACGTTTTATATGCCTCACTCTGCCCAAGTAGCAGATTTATCAGGTAGTAATGAAACAAAATGGAAATTAAGTGTTCAACAAAAAGCAGTCTTTTCAACAGTAGGCGAAACACCGCAAAAATTAGAAAATACGCGAATTCGTATCTATGGAAATACCTTAACGAGCAGTGCCTATGCTGCGACAGATTTAGCAGGGAAAATTTCAGGTGTAGCGATGGATCAAACAGATACTGCCTTTGGTTCACATAGTGCAATTCCAGTTGCTACGGATGCAACGACTGAGCTAACGGTGCTTGCAAGTTCAACAGCAGGTTTTACTGGTAATTCTTATACATCTTCTGTTTTTGCCAATGATTATCTGGAAGAAAATTTTAACGCAGAAAAAACACCAGCAGCCGAAAAATACGAAGGTGTTCGCTTAAATGTACCTGCAAGTGATCAGTCACAAGCAAAAGCATATAAAGCAAATCTAACTTGGACATTAACTGTAGAACCATAAATCAAAATAAATAGGAGTAACTAACGATGAAAAAAATCATAAGTATCTGTGGGTTAGCCTTTGTTGGCATGAATTTATTTACTGTACCTGTACAGGCGGAGACAGGAGCTGTGATATCAGAAGGGGAAGCGACATTCGTTCCTCAAAGCGGAGATATCCAAACGATTAAACCAGGAACAGATGAAAAAATCAAGATTGAAGATGGAACGGATCAAAGTGTAACCGTTGACTATATTCAATTGATGCATGTTCCAGATTTTCGTTTTGGTTCTAATGAAACAGATGTTAATACCAAAAATTATGATGCAATTTTTGAGCATTATACAAAAATAAGCGATCCAGCAACCAAATATGCAATTCCTCATTTTGTACAAGTTGGTGATGTTTCTGGTGTGGAAGGAACCAAATGGAAAGTTACCGTTGAACAAGGTGCTACTTTTAAAGAAGCAAATGGTCATACGTTAAAAAACACGCGGATTCAACTATACAATCAAACGCTGACAAATAATGTTCGCAATGATTCTGTGGCAACGATGGTGAAGGGTCTAGATATTCCAAAAGATGGAACTGTGACAATTCCGGTTAAAGGAGAGTCAGGTCCATTGGCAGTACTGACCTCATTAGCTGGGAAAGATACAGCGTCAACGAATGGTACGATTTCATCTGTTGTTTTTGAAGGAGATTATCAAGAAGCCAGCTATGGAACGGCGAGTTCACCTGGTCTCAATGAAAAAAATGCAGGCGTTAAATTAAATGTTCCCCAAAGCGATGGTGTACAAGCTAAAAAATATACAGCTGCGTTAAATTGGACTTTAACAGTAGAACCTTAAATAACAGTTATTTACAACTGGATTCTTAGTGGAATTAAATTAGTTGCCATTTTTAATTTTTTGTAAGTAAGAATGGCAGCTTTAACAGAAAAATGCTTCATTTTTCTGTTTGCTCAAACAGTACCCAAACAGGGTATAAACTCAGGTTTTCTGCCCTGTTTGAGCAAACAGAAAAGTAGGTCTAAAAATGTGGCATGCGACTAGCTCACATTTTACATACACTTCAAATTAAAAGCATAGATGCAACGCAACATAAAAAGTAACTACTAAAAAAGGCTTATTCATTTGTTTGATCAAGATGGATGGGAAAAGAGGAGAAATGAAGTGAAAAGAGTAAATACGCGAGTAGCTTTCTTGTTGATGATTATTTTGGGACTAATGACCTTATTGCCCATTACGTCTTTGGCAGAAGAAATGTCTATTTCTGTCCAAGCAGTTTTACCAGAAAATCAAGTAACAAAAAATGCGGGTTATTATGACTTACGAGTAACGCCAGAACAAGAGCAAACTTTGGAATTAAAGCTCTATAATCGTGGCGAGAAAGATGCGACGGTAAATCTTGTTATCAATCCAGCTTATACAAGTGAAGGTGGCGCATTTATTTATAGTCAAGGTGTAAGCAAGAAAGATGAATCTTTGAAATTCCCATTAACGGATATTGCCACAACGCCAGAAGCGGTGAGTATTCCGGCTAAAGGAGAAGTCATAACTGAAATTAAACTGAAAGTACCCAAAGAGCCATTTAAAGGTGTAATTTTAGGTGGTATTCACGTTACAAGCGCAAAGGAAGAAGAAGCGGATACGAGCCAATCAGGTAAAAATGGCTTTAATATATCCAATAATATGGCCTATTCCATTGCATTAAGATTAAGTGAGGAAGAAACGCTACCCAAGTCCGACTTGCTCTTAAAAAGTGTTTCTGCAACACAAGTAACCGGTCGAAATACGGTAAAAGTAAACTTACAAAATCCAACGCCAACCATTATCGACAAAGTTTCGTACGATGCGTCGATTACGAAAAAAGGGAGCAATGAGGTACTTCATCAAAACAAGGTTTCAGATTATCGAATTGCTCCAAATACCAACTACAATTTTCCGATTAGTTGGGATAATAAACCGTTTGAGGCAGGAACGTATACCGTACAGATGGTAGTCAAATCAGAAGAAACGAAACAAGAATGGAAGTTAAAACAAGATTTTACAATCAGCGCAAAAGAAGCAAAAGAGCTGAATGAAAAAGCCGTAGATTTAGAAGAGAATAATTTAAATTGGTTTATTTATGGGGGCATTGCATTAGGCAGCCTGTTAGTGATTTTGATTGTCCTCGTGATTGTGTTAGCCAAAAAGAAAAAGGTAAGACGTAAAAAAGCACAGAAAAATAGAAAAAAGGCGCCTGGAAATTTGTCAACTAAAAAAAGAATAGCTAACACCGAACGAAAGGATTCAGGTAAAAAACATGACGCTAGAAAAGACGCCTCTTCCAGAAAACGAAAATGAAAGTGAACAGACGAAAAATTCATTAGATGATTGTGCTGAAGCTGCACAAGAAGAAAGCTTTGAGGTGTTAGTTCGTCCTATTTCTTACTATCTGTTGATTGGAGTAATTGTTGTCCTGCTAGCTGCTGGAGCGAGTGGTATGTATTTTTTATATCCTTTTAAGCAAAAAATCCAAGGAAAGTGGGCAACCGATGGACAGGAGATGGTTTTAACAAGTGATCATCAAGGATGGCTGTTAGAAATTCCTAACTATCAAGGAGTTACAGG
>JAATGB010000117.1 GCA_015654945.1 Lactobacillales bacterium
CACTGATGTATTTAACCGATATTTTCTTAAATTTACCGCCATTAGCGCAAACCCAATTTCATTGTGTTCTGTTGTTTTTCTTGGACAGAGAACTTTGTCAAAAATAGATCGAAAAATGGTCGAAACTCAAATGGGAAAAATTTGAGTTAAAACAAAAATGCTTTAATTTTAAGGATAGAGGCTATACTGACCATTAGAGTATACTTTATAGATACCCATAGTCCCAGAACCACCATTATTTTTATTGATGTTGATACCAGCCTAATTTGATAATAATTTCCTTTTTCATCTGAATCTTCACCCATGAAAGCATAACTACTATCTTCATTGTATGCTAATTTTTCTTTTAAATAATTGACTGCAGTATTTCCGTCTGTAATCGTGATTCCAGTAGAAGTTTCACTTGTACTCGGGCTTGATACGACAGCTGTTTCGTCAGTTTGACGACTTTCTGAAATAGCTGTTGAACTTTCTATTGAACTTCCCATTGTTTGAGATGTCTTTGATTTAATTGTTGAAGAAGTGGCTAAAAATCGTCTAGAATCAACATGTCATATTGATTCTAGACGATTTTTTGAGATAGATGCCTCACGTGGCTATTCGCTTGGGTATAACTAAGATAATAGGATAAAAAATTGAGTTAAATAAAACAAATATTTTTCAAAGTAACGGTAAAATCCAACTAACCCAAATCCAACTGAGCGGCATTACTAAAATCATCGCGGGAATCATATCGGCAATGGGGAACATTTTGATTTTAACCATTCGGAAACCAGTGGCTAACATTAAAAAGCCGCCACATGCTTTGAAATCCAAAATCATATTGGGAGTTGTTAAAGGAAAAATTAGCTTCGCCAATAAAAATAAAATAAAAAAGAAAATAAATTGCGGAATTGCAATAATAGAAACGACGTAGCCTAAATTACAAGCGAAAATGGCAGCGGTAAAAAAATCTAAGATCGATTTTGAAATCAAAATCGTACTGTCGCCGGTCATACCAGAATCCAAACTTCCATAAATCCCTGTTCCACTTGCGCAAAAAAGCACAATTACAGTCACTAAAGTATCGGTAAACTCTTGGTGAGATAACGTAACATTTTCATTTGGAAATAGTTTGGAAATCGGTTTTTGCATTAGTCCACCACCGCGATTAATTGCTTCACCTAAATGTAGCGATAAGCCAATCCCTGTTCCAATAACTAAGGCAAAGATTACCGCTGGCATGTACTTCATCGGGGCGATTGAATAGATCCCCATTCCCATTGAGCACAGTCCAAAAACGAGCATGATTTCTTTTTTAAACTTTTCTGTTAGTTTGTTTCCTAAAGCGCCTCCTACTAAACCGCCAAGTAAAACGGAACTTGCATTAATAATAACACCTGTTGGCATAAATAATTTCCTCCTTCTTCACATAAATAGATCGGTTAATTGCTAGTACATTTTAGCAATCATACGGGATTTCAACAATTCAAATTTCGTGATATAGTATTCTTAAATGGAATAGATCGGAGAAAATGAATGGATATTCGTAAATTAGAAATTTTTATTGACTTAGCAGCTAGTTTAAATTATACAGAAACCGCCGAACGGCAATTTACAACACAGGGAAATATTTCAAAACAAATTCTTTCTTTAGAAAAAGAATTAAATGTTAAATTGTTTACGCGTTCTCATCGGAAAATCGAACTTACGCATGCTGGAGCCCTATCGGTTACTCCTGTTAAAGCGCTGCTTGCAAACTATCACTTATTTCGAGAAGAGTTGCAGGAGTATCAAGCGGAAAAAGATCTATCGGTTAATCTCTATACGATTCCGACAATGTCTAATTATTACGGATTCGACCACATGGCTCATTTTTTTTCACTTCATCCAGAAATTACGGTTCATTTAGAAGAAGTAGAAAGCAACGAATTATTTGCTTTTTTACAGGAAGGTATCAATACAATTATTTTTGCGCGGACCTTTGAAGAAGATCTAACAAATTTTGCTTCAATTATTACCGAACAAGATCAATTTGTGGCGGTATTGCCTAGTGATCACCCGCTTGCTAGAAAAAAAGAAATAAATTTGCAAGAATTAGAACAGGCTCATTTTTTAGTTTTAGGGAAAGATAGTAACTTATTCCATCCAGTTGTCGATTTATGCCAAAAAGCGGGTTTTACACCTACAATTACTTACGAAGGAGCGCGGATTGATGTAATTATAAACATGATTTCATGTAATATGGGTGTTTCTGTTATGATGGGTAAATCAATGCAACCGTTTCTTTCTTCCAAGATTGCAAGTGTTCCCATAATTCCAAGTAAAACAAGCCAGCTAGCTTTTATTCGTAAAAAAAATAATAATTCTAAAGCCTCTGATATTTTTTGGAACTACCTAAAAAATGCATATAAATAGAGAATTAATCCTCGTTATTTCCGCTGTTTAGCGCTAAGTTCTGTCAACCATTCCAATATGGAATGGTTTATTCTTTAAGTTGAATTGTTTTCATAATACCTGCTCCTTATAATGAATTTGTACGCATAAGAAGAGGAGGAAGTTGAATGACAAATCAACCATATGATTTAAGAAAAGTTCTCGAAGAATTGCAGAAATTGCCTGGTCAATATCACGAAACTGAGATTGAAGTAGATCCTGATGCTGAATTATCAGGTGTTTATCGTTACATTGGTGCGGGTGGAACAGTAAAACGACCTACTCAAGAAGGTCCTGCGATGATGTTTAATACAGTTAAAGGTTTTTCAAATACACGCGTCTTGATTGGAATTATGGCCAGTCGTAAGCGCGTGGGTGAAATCTTACATCATGATTATCGCACATTAGGACATCTGTTGAAAGATTCAGTTGAAAATCCTGTGAAACCAGTAAAAGTTGCTCCAACAGAAGCACCGGCCCAAGAGGTCATTCATTTAGCGACTGAAGAAGGTTTTGATATTCGTAAACTACTTGCGGCACCGACCAATACTGAAAAAGATGCCGGTCCGTATATTACAATGGGAGTTGTCTATGGTTCGGATCCTGACAAAACAATGAGTGATGTCACAATTCATCGAATGGTGTTAGAAGATCAAGACACAATTGGTATGTACATTATGCCAGGTGGTCGACATATTGGTCATTTTCAAGAACAATTTGAAAAATTAAATCAGCCGATGCCGATTACCATTAATATTGGGTTAGATCCAGCGATCACGATTGGAGCCACCTTTGAACCACCAACCACACCGCTTGGTTACAATGAGCTATGGGTTGCTGGCGCTTTGCGAAATGAGCCTGTACAATTAGTTGATGGCGTTGCTGTCAATGAAGTGGGGATCGCTCGTGCAGAGTATATTATTGAAGCAGAAATCTTGCCAAATCAACGGATGCAAGAAGACATAAATACACATACAGGTAAAGCAATGCCCGAGTTTCCCGGTTACAATGGCGATGCCAATCCAGCTGTTCATGTTGTGAAAGTAAAAGCCATTACGCACAGAAAAGAGAATCCTATTATGCAAACAACTATCGGACCAAGTGAAGAGCATGTATCGATGGCGGGTATCCCAACGGAAGCAAGCATTCTTGAATTGGTGGACAAAGCAATTCCAGGGAAAGTTTTAAATGTATATAATCCACCAGCAGGCGGCGGCAAATTAATGACCATTATGCAAATTCGTAAAGAAAATGAAGCGGACGAAGGAATTCAACGACAAGCAGCAATTTTAGCATTTTCAGCTTTTAAAGAATTAAAAACAGTTATTTTAGTTGATGAAGATGTCGATATTTTTGATATGAATGATGTGGTCTGGACCTTGAACACTCGTTTCCAAGGGGACCAAGACATTCTCGTGTTACCTGGAATGCGGAATCATCCATTGGATCCTTCCGAGCTACCTGCGTATGACCCAAAATCGATTCGTTTTCGAGGAATGAGTTCAAAAACCATTCTGGACGGAACCGTTCCTTTCGATTTAAAAGATCATTTCATTCGAGCAGAATTTAAGGAAGTCAAAGATTGGCAAAAATATTTAGATTAACGTTGATGATCGTAGTAAATCAGAGCAAAAGTACAGGTAGTAGATAAACAGTCAAAATGCGTGTATTTTTTGTTTGCGAAGGGAAGTGAGCGGCAAAATGTCTATACAGAAAAAAAGAATCATTATTGGTGTGAGCGGCGCCTCAGGAACAGTTTATGCGATTGACTTAATACGAAAGTTAAAAGAGATGCCAACCGTCGAAACGCATGCGGTTTTTAGTACGTGGGCCAAGCAAAACTTGAAAGTGGAAACGGATAGCTCATTAAAAGAATTAGAAAATTTAGTGGATTATCATTATAGTAGTAATGATTTAGGCGCTATTATCGCCAGTGGTTCATTTTTAACGGATGGGATGGTGATCGTACCGGCTAGTATGAAAACTGTGTCTGCTATCGCAACTGGATTTAGTGATAATTTAATTGCCCGTGCCGCGGATGTTATGCTGAAAGAACACCGAAAACTAATTCTTGTTCCCAGAGAAACGCCATTAAATGTGATTCATTTAGAGAATTTAACGAAATTAGCGAAAATAGGGGTTCAAATTATTCCACCCATTCCAGCTTTTTACAATCACCCAAAAACCATTCAAGATTTACTTGATCACCAAACGATGAAGATTTTGGATTCATTAGGAATTGAAAATGACACAGGCGGTCGTTGGAAGGGAGACTAAATCAGATGATTTTTAGTGAAAGTCAACTTAATTATACCATTCGAGCCTCTGTTAACGTCATTGGTCAGGATCTTTTGATCGTACTTACCGGCGGGGATGTTCCACATATTGGGACAGTGACAACCTTAACACGCACAATACCGATGGAAACGGTTTGTTTTCCCAGTCATAACGGGCGCAATCATAAGGATGATATTTTAGCACGCAAAATTGCGCAATTAATCCAGCAAGATTTACCTGGTAGCTGTGTCATTACTTCTGGTGTTCATGTCGATCATATTTCGAAAGCGCAAATAGCAGCGGCTTCTTCTATGGCAAACAATCTAGGCAAACAAATTCTTGCTTGGCTTCAAAAGAATCAATTTCAAAGCAAACAGCCGCACTACTACGGTGAAGAGGAAAAGCTTCAATAAAAGGGTTAAACGGCGACAATAAATTAAAAATGAAAAAATAAAACAGATAATCAAGACCTAGTAGCTGGTTTTGCTTGTCTGTTTTTTATTTTCAGAAAATGATTTTGAAAAAAGCCGCGCTTTATTCTGTTTTTTTATGCTATAATAGTCAAAAAATAAGGTGAAGGAGTAGATGAAATGCGAGCAGTATTAACGGTTATCGGGAAAGATAAGGTTGGAATTATCGCAGGTGTCAGCCAACAATTAGCAGAGTTAAGCATTAACATATTGGATGTTTCCCAAACAATTATGACGGATTATTTTACGATGATGATGATGTTGGAACTAAATGAAGCACAAACGGATTTTGACCAAATCAGAATGGCTTTAAATGAATTGGGGAAAAAGCTGGATGTGAAGATTAGTATTCAACGCGAAGAGATTTTCGATACAATGCATAAATTATAATAAAAGGGAGCGTCATCTGGTGGAAACAAATCAAATAATGGAAACGATACGCATGATTGAAGAAGAAAATTTAGATATACGAACCATTACGATGGGCATTTCTCTCTTGGATTGCATTGATAGTGATGGAGATAAGGCACGGGAAAAAATTTACAATAAAATCACCACAAAAGCAAGAGATTTAGTAAAAGTTGGGCAACAAATTGAAGCCGAATATGGTATTCCGATTATTAATAAACGGATTTCCGTCACCCCAATTTCACTAATTGGTGCGGCAACAGCTGAAACAGATTATGTTAAATTTGCGCAAACGTTAGATCAGGCAGCAAAAGCAGTTGGTGTAAATTTTGTGGGTGGATTTACGGCGTTGGTACAAAAAGGTTATCAGCATGGTGATCAGGTGTTGATTGACTCGATTCCAGAAGCTTTAGCAGCAACTGATTTTGTTTGTTCGTCTGTGAATGTCGGATCGACTCGCTCAGGAATTAATATGGATGCAGTCAGACACATGGGGCAAATTATAAAAAAAACTGCGGAATTATCTGATCTCGGCTGTGCGAAATTAGTTGTATTTGCCAATGCAGTGGAAGACAATCCTTTTATGGCTGGAGCTTTTCATGGTGTAGGTGAAGCAGATTGTGTGATTAATGTCGGTGTTAGCGGTCCCGGTGTGGTAAAACGAGCGCTAGAAAAAGTTAAAGGAGAACCCTTCGATGTCGTTGCTGAAACTGTGAAAAAAACAGCATTTAAAATCACGCGCATGGGTCAATTAGTCGGAAAAATTGCTTCTGAAAGATTAGCGGTCCCGTTTGGTATTGTCGACCTGTCTTTAGCTCCTACTCCGGCTGTCGGTGATTCCGTTGCACATATTTTAGAAGAAATGGGTCTTGAAAGCGTGGGAACTCACGGAACTACTGCCGCATTGGCTCTTTTAAATGACGCTGTAAAAAAAGGTGGCGTTATGGCATGTGGGCATGTGGGCGGACTTTCTGGCGCTTTTATTCCAGTTTCAGAAGATGCGGGCATGATTGATGCGGTTAATAATGGCGCACTGAACTTAGAAAAATTAGAAGCGATGACTGCCATTTGCTCTGTTGGGTTGGATATGATCGCAATTCCTGGTGAAACCAGTGCCGAAACGATTGCCGCGATGATTGCAGATGAAGCAGCGATTGGTGTGATTAACAATAAAACAACAGCAGTTCGCTTAATTCCTGCGAAAGGAACAAAAGTCGGAGATGTCGTTGAGTTTGGCGGTCTGCTTGGTCGGGCGCCAGTTATGAAAGTCAATAAATACAGCTCGGATAAATTTATTCAACGCGGTGGAAGAATCCCGGCACCCATTCATTCTTTTAAAAATTAACGCTGGTTTTTTAGAAGAAAAATGTGTTATACTAAGAATGGAAAACAAGGGGGATATTTTGTGGAGATTGTCAGACAACCAGAAGTTGTAGAAGCTTTTCACTACGATTTACAGCTAGCAGAAAAGACGGCTACGGAAATAAAAGTCGCGATTCAGCCTGTCGATATGAGTCAAACCGACGAATTTCCTGCTGAAAGTAATTCAGTAGTTGGATTACGAATTGAATTTTTAGTGGGGTTTGACGAATTTTCGATCAGTGGAAGTGTCCGACAGCTAGTTACGCTTATTGGAAAGAAAATTGAAAAGCCGGAAGAGTGTACGCCAGAAGAGCTTAATGAGTTGGTTGCACCACTATTTTCAATTATTCAACGACTTACTTATGAGGTGACAGAAATTGCCTTAGATCGTCCGGGCATTCAGCTGAACTTTGAGCAAAATTAGCCAATAAAAATAAAAAATCGATGCAATCAGTTAGTTGATCGCACCGGTTCTTTTTTTTCTATTCATAGCGTAATGCTTCAATTGGATCAAGCTTGGAAGCCTTGCGAGCTGGATATACGCCAAAGAAAATACCGATAATGCTGGAGAAAAGTAAAACAGCTACGACGGATCCAAGACTATAAGAAGGAACGATATCTAGAGCACCGGCAACAACATTTGCAAGTAATACACCTAGAGTCAAGCCAACAAGACCGCCGATTAAGCAGAGAATAACTGACTCCATTAAAAATTGGAATAAAATATTGCCATTTGTTGCGCCTAAAGCTTTACGAGTTCCAATTTCACGTGTTCTTTCTGTAACCGAAACGAGCATAATGTTCATGACACCAATACCGCCTACTAACAAAGCAATTCCGGCAACTGCAGCAATAAAGTTAATGAAGAGACTTAAAACAGTATTCACTTGATCGAGTGCCTGCAAATAATTAGTAGCCGTATAGACTTTATCCCCGACAGCATCATGGCGGATTTCCAAAATACTGACAATCTGATTTGAAGCGGACTCAATATCATCTTTTGATTTCACTTTTACTGTTAAGTTGGTAATTTTACTTGAATCAGGTGCGAGTTGATCCATCGTTGTTAAAGGAAGCGCAACATAACTTGGCAGCTCTTCACTGTTAAAGTTACCGACCATTTTATCGAGCTGTCCTTTAGTTACGCCAATAATTTTGACAACGGTTTGTCCGGACGTTGTCTTCAAGGTTAATTTTTCACCAACAACATTTTCTTTACCAGCAAAATAATAACTGGCTGTATCTGCACTAACGACGGCAACATTTAGGGCATCATCGTATTCTGTTTGATTAAAATAGCGTCCATACACAATTGTGTCATCCATCATTTGATTGGTATATTGCAAGTCTGGTGAGCCACCAATTATGACTGCTGTTTTATTTTTATCACTAGATGAAACGCTTGCTTGACTGTTGACAACAGGGGAGACTCTGTCAATCGTTGCAACATTCTTTTTTAAAGCTTGAATGTCCTGAGTGGTAATTTTTTGATTATCGGTTACGTCTTGAGAAGTACTGACACTAACTGTAGAGGCACCTAAATCATTAAAAGTTCCCGTAATCTGAGTGGTGGCACCATTCCCGACAGCCAAGATGGCGATGACCGCTGCGATCCCAATAATAATTCCTAACATCGTTAAGAAGGAGCGCATTTTATTCGCAAAGATGCTGTCGATAGCCATTTTAAAATTTTCTAAAATATTCATGGGTTTCTATCTACTCCATTCTATATTCGTTTTTGTTGTTCCAACCAGTTGTCTGCTTGAATTGCACCATCTTTAAAAGAAACAATTCTTTTGGTATATTTGGCGACATCTGGTTCATGCGTGACCATTACAACAGTTGTTCCCGCGGCATTTAAGTCTTGAAAAATCCGCATAATTTCTAAGGTTGTTTTTGAATCCAGGTTACCAGTCGGTTCGTCAGCCATTAAAACTGCCGGTTCATTGACGATAGCACGTGCAATTGCAACTCTTTGTTTTTGTCCGCCTGAAACTTCATTGGGGCGATGCTTGATTCGATCAGCTAAGCCAACTTTTTCTAAGGCAATTTGTGCGCGTTCTTTTCGTTCTTTTAAGGCAATTCCGCCATAAACTAAAGGCAACGCAACATTATCTAGAATGGTCATTCGCGGCATTAAATTGAAAGACTGAAAGACAAAACCGATTTCTTTGTTTCGAACTTGGGCACTTTCCTTGTCTGAAAGATGAGAAACATTTTGACCATTTAAAAAATATTCACCGGCATCAAAACGATCTAGCAAGCCTAAAATATTCATCATAGTTGATTTACCTGATCCGCTAGGGCCCATAATGGAAGTAAATTCACCTTTGTCAATATGCAAGGAGACCTTTTTTAACGCAGTGAGTTGTTCTTCACCGGTCTGATAGATTTTTACTACATCTTTTAAATCAATCATGTTGAAGCCTCCTTATTTTGTTGTAACAGCTTTTCCGTTTTTGATCGAACTATCTGGTGAAAGGATGACCCGGCTGCCTTTTTCTAAACCTTTGGTAATTTGCACCTTGGTATCAGATTGGATCCCAATTTCTATTTTAACTTTTTTCGCTTTTCCCTTTTGAATCGTGTAAACAAATGCTTGATTGTTTTTGTCGTACTGTAATGCTTCAATCGGGATTGCTGTCACATTTTCGGCGGTCGCAGTTGTAATTGCAACATCCACATCAAATCCGGCAAATAAACCCTTCGTTTCATCTGTAAAAGAAACGATCGCTTTTAAAGAAGTTGCACTACCAGTTGTTTCCTGCGAGGTTGTAGCAATCGGATCAATTTCTGTTACTCGACCTAAAAAGGTCGTCTTATCGTTTGTAATGATGGCTGCCTGTTCTTTTTGAATGTCGCTTGCTTCCGATTTTGATAAGGAAAGTTCAACTTTCAGTGTAGAAAGATCTGCGATTTCAATAGAAGCTTTTCCCGATTGGGCGTTGGTATCTGTTTCGTTTGCCTTAATATTCACAGCGGTAACTGTTCCATCAATACTTGATTTTAAAGTTAAACCACTGGCATAGGTTGCGACTATTTGATCTTTTTTTACTTGATCACCGACGGTAACGTTAACGGTTTGCACAAGATCTTGCCCATAAAGAGCTTGCGAATCATTTGGAATAAGTGTTCCTGTAGTAGTTAATTGCTTTTCGATTGTTTCTGTGCTGACTTTTGCAGCACTGACGTGAAGTGCGTTTTCTTCTTTGTTACTGCCACCAAAAATGTTGAACGCTAAAAATAGTATGATCGCTAGAACGATAACAATCCCTGTAATTTTTTTCCAATTCACTATACTTCACCCTTTGCTTTTTTTGTGACATTGTGTCATATGCATAATTATAGAACTTGTCCATCTAAAAGTCTATGATTTACTCTACTAAATAAAATAGTATATAATGGATGTATTAAACAAAAGAAGGGTTTGAGTTTTTTTGAAGGAGCTACTCTATGTGATTGGTGATATTCATGGGCAATTGGAAATTTTTAAAGAATTAGTTAAGTTTTATGATTCAGAACATCATCAACTTGTTTTATTAGGCGATCTAAGTGATCGAGGGAATCATACTAAGGAGTGTCTTCTGTTAGGCAAGAAACTTGTGGAAGAAGCAGATGCTGTATATATCAGAGGAAACCATGAAGATTTATTGCTGCAGTTTTTATTGAATCCTGAGGAACGTTTTCCAAACTATGTCCGCAATGGCGGGAAAGAAACGATTGAAAGCTTACTTCATCCGGGAGCTGTTGCGGAATACTCACCAACAGAGATCAGCATGATGATTCGTTCACGTTATTCCGAATTACTGAATTTTATTGAAAAATTACCTTTGTATTATGAATGGCAGGACTACATTCTTGTTCATGCAGGTGTTGATTTGACGAAAAAAGATTGGCACGATACGGAACCACGAGAATTTAATTGGATTCGCGAACCTTTTCATATAGGTAAAAATAATACAGGTAAAACGATTGTTTTTGGTCATACGATTACTCCATTATTGCATGGCGATATGACCACTACGGATATTTGGCTTTCTGATCACAAAATTGGCATTGATGGCGGCGGAATTTTCGGTGGTTCTGTTCACGGTGTCATTTTTAATCAGCAAGGAATTGTTCAAGATATCGAGATTCAGAATATAACAGGACCTTGGCAGCCAGAATTTTAATCTTGATTATTTTGAAAATAAAAACGCTAGATTAATAAACAAATAAAGAGAGTAGAATCACTCCAGGTAAAGCAAGGGTGGTTCTAATTTATTTGGGTTAATTTTAGTGGAAAAACAGGAATTCAGCCTGAATATATGATAGAATAAGACGGTATACTTGAAAAGTGAGGTTTTTTTAAATGGCAGAAGAAGTAATAAATGGATTTGTTCTTGCGTTGCTAGAAAAAGAATTAGCGAGCTACAGACCCAAACAGATTCGAACGGTATTGCAACTTTTAGGTGAGGGAAATACGGTTCCTTTTATTGCGCGTTACCGAAAAGAAATGACCGGAAGTTTGGATGAAGTTCAGATTCGTGAAATCGAAGAACGTTATCAGTACTTGAAAAATTTGGAAAAGCGCAAAGAAGAAGTGTTACGTTTGATTGATGATCAAAATAAATTGACAGAATCATTAACTCTTGCCATTAAAAAAGCAAGTAAAATGCAGCAAGTGGAAGATCTGTATCGGCCATACAAACAAAAAAAACGAACAAAAGCAACGATTGCCAAAGAAAAGGGATTGGTACCTTTTACAGAATGGTTACTAACTTTTCCGCTAGTTGGCGATGTGGAGGCAGAAGCTGCAAACTATGTAGATGAAGCCAAAGAAGTTCATTCAACAAGTGAAGTTTTCCAAGGAGCACATGAAATTTTAGCGGAATCAATAAGCGATGAACCGAAATATCGCAGTTGGATTCGAGATTTCACTTTAAAAAATGGTCAATTAGTTAGTGTTGTCAAAGACCGTGAAAAAGATGAAAAAGAAGTTTACGAAATGTATTACGACTACGCTGAACCTCTTTCTAAAGTTGTAGCTCATCGGATTTTAGCTACGAATCGTGGCGAAAAAGAAGGGATTTTAAGAGTTCAAATTCAAGTGGCGGAAGAAAAAATCATTTCATATTTGGAGAGACAAGTGATCGGCTCAGCCAATGAGTCACGAACAGCTAATTACGTCATGGAGGCCATCAAAGACGGATACAAACGTTTTATTGGTCCAGCAATTGAGCGAGAAATAAGAGGCGGATTAACGGAAAAAGCAGATGAACAGGCGATTCATATTTTTGGAGAAAACTTACGCAACTTACTTTTGCAATCACCATTAAAAGGAAAAGTAGTTTTAGGCTTTGATCCAGCCTATCGGACAGGCTGTAAGCTATCTGTAGTGGATGCTACTGGGAAAGTTTTAGCAATTCAAGTCATTTATCCGCACAAGCCTGCTGCTGAAGCCAAAAGAATGCAAGCCGAAAAAGAATTTGTGACGTTAATTAATCGTTACCAAGTTGCGATGGTTGCAATCGGAAATGGGACAGCAAGTCGTGAATCGGAGTTGTTTGTATCCGAACAGCTAAAAAAAGCGGATCATGAAGCTTTCTACGTGATCGTGAATGAAGCAGGAGCTTCTGTCTACTCCGCAAGCGATATTGCCCGTCAGGAATTTCCAGACCTGCATGTAGAAGAAAGAAGTGCTGTTAGCATTGCTCGGAGATTGCAAGATCCTTTAGCGGAATTAGTTAAAATCGAACCCAAAGCAGTCGGCGTGGGACAGTATCAACATGATGTTGCTCAAAAACGTTTGGCCGACCAGTTGGATTTTGTTGTTGAAACAGCGGTTAACCAAGTAGGGGTTAATGTAAATACTGCGAGCCCACAGCTTTTGCAACATGTTTCGGGCTTGAATAAGACGACGGCTCATAATGTCGTGACTTATCGAGAAGAGAATGGGGCGTTTGCAAGTCGAGCACAATTAAAAAAAGTGCCAAGATTAGGACCGAAAGCCTATGAGCAAGCGATTGGTTTCTTACGAATTGCGAATGGCAAACACATTTTGGATAATACCGGAATTCACCCAGAAAGTTATCCGATTGCCAAAGAAATTCTTCATTTAGCGGCGGTTAAAGAAAAGGATTTAGGAACAGCCGAAGCTAAGCAAGCATTAAAACAAGTGACAACTTCAGAAATAACTGCCAAACTGAATGCAGGAGCAGAAACAGTAGAAGATATTCTAGATGGTTTGATCCAACCAGGACGCGATTTGCGTGATGAAATGGCAACGCCGCTTCTACGGCAGGATGTATTGACGATGGAAGACTTAAAACAAGGAATGGAAATGCAAGGAACTGTTCGAAACGTTGTTGATTTTGGCGCTTTTGTTGATATTGGCGTGAAGCAAGATGGCTTAGTTCATATTTCCAAAATAAGTGATAAATTTGTTAAGCACCCAACAGATGTTGTTGCAGTTGGGGATGTTGTAACCGTCTGGGTGGAAGAAATTGACTTGAAGAAAGGTCGAATCGCTTTGTCGATGCGTCAACCAGTAAAATAAAGTGGAAGGAATCGTTCAATGAATGAAAGCTTGTCTGTTTATGAAAAATTGACGGTACTGACAAATCAAGATTTACAAAGTTTAGTTGAAAGTATTTCACTGACGTGTTTTCAAAAACCGTTTCAGCATTGCGCTGTGTTTAACGCACGCTTGAAAACCACGGGTGGTCGTTACCATTTAAACGACCACCATCTTGATTTTAATTACCAAGTATTTCAAAGATACGGAATGGAAGAAATGATCAAAGTCATTAAGCACGAACTTTGCCATTATCACTTACATAGAGAAGGAAAGGGCTATAAACATCGAGATCCCGAATTTAGGCAACTCTTGGCTCAGACAGGAGGCAGCCGTTTTGTACCACCTTTAATTGATCAAAAACCTGAAAATTATCATCAATATGAATGTGAAAAGTGCCAAACCTTAATTTTGAGAAAAAGAAGAATTAATACACAAAAATATGGCTGTAAATGTGGAGGAAAATTAATTCATCTTGGTTAATTTTTTGCTTGCTTCTCCTATAAATATTTTGTATGATAAGTAGGTAGTAAGTGAGACAAAGCGGTTATGGCGGAACGGCAGACGCGTCAGCTTGAGGGGCTGGTGAGGATTATCCTCGTGAGGGTTCAAATCCCTTTGACCGCATAGGGTTACGGAGCAGAGAATTGTTTGAAATAAAAATTGACTATCATTTTGACGGGCAATGATAACAGAGTGAAAAAGAGACTTTCATTTATTTGAAAGTTTTTTTTATGAATAAAAAACTTTTAACAGCGGATTGTCGTGAGCGGAATCGCTTTTTCCATGAGTAAAAAAGCAGAAATAAGTAGAGGATTTATTTTTTATTAGCACTCTAATGAAACGAGTGCTAACTTATTGACAAAAAGAGACAATCCTGATATATTATATATAAGTTAGCACTCCTTGTTTACGAGTGCTAAGAATGGGGTGGATGAAATGCTAACAGAAAGACAAATCAATATCTTACACCTCATCATTCAAATTTACACAACAACAGGAATTCCTGTTGGATCAAAAACATTAATGAATGACGGCATTGCAGCAAGTTCTGCCACAATTCGTAATGACATGATGGTTTTGGAAAAATATGGTTTCATTGAAAAAACGCATTCTTCTTCTGGACGAGTACCGTCAATTAGAGGCTATCGTTTTTATGTCGATCATATTCTGAAACCAGCATCTGTCAGTTCCAATGAGCTAGCAGTTATCAAACAATCGTTTGGCAAAGATTTTTATGCGATTAATGATATTGTGGAGCAATCAGCAAAAATTTTATCTGATTTGACCAGCTACACTGCTTTTTCTTTAGGACCTGAAGTCAAAGAGCGGAAGCTAACGGGATTTCGCATTGTTCCGTTAAACGCCCATCAAATTATGGCAATTATTGTAACAGATAAGGGCAATGTTGAAAGCCAAGTGTTTTCGATTCCAACGGCTATTTCAAGTGAGGATATTGAAAAAATGATCCGCATTATTAATGAAAAACTGGTTGGTGAGCCGCTGTTAACTGTGTATCATAAACTTCGGACAGAAATTCCGCTCATTTTGCAACGTTATTTTCAAACACCAAGTGGGATGATGGATTTGTTTGACATGGTTTTAGGCAAAGCGTTTGAAGATCGGGTGTTCGTTGGTGGCGGTATGAATTTGCTTGATTTTGGGGTTTTACAGGATTTGCATCAATTTAAATCATTGTATTCGATTATCAATGATAAAGAAACATTGACTACTTTATTAGGAAATAAAAGTGGTGAAATTTCGATTCAAATTGGCAATGAATTAGGGAATGACATTTTAAACAATATGAGCTTGATTACTGCATCTTATGAAGTCAAAGGACATGGGCAAGGAACTATTGCGTTACTTGGACCGACAAATATGTCTTATGATAAAATGATTGGATTAATAGAAGTGTTTCGACAAGAGCTAGCGACTCATCTAGTTGATTACTATCGTTCACTTGATTCATCCCAAACATCCTAAATTGAGAAAGGGAGACAAAAATTGAAAGAACATCAAAAAGAAGAAACAACAGAAGAAGAATTACCCTCAATTGAGGAAACGGCAGAAGAGGCAATCATCGAAGAACCCGTTGATCTAGCAGAAGAGCCAACTGCCGAAGAAAGTGAAGTTGCGATTTTGACAGCACAGCTTTCTGAAATGGAAGATAAATTTTTACGCGCACAAGCGGAAATAGCAAACATGCGGACAAGGTTTCAAAAAGAGCGAGAGTCATTAGCAAAGTATCGTTCACAGGATTTGGCAAAAAATCTTTTGCCAGCTGTAGATAATTTGGAGCGTGCCTTGCAAAGTGAGGTTTCAGATGAGCAAGGAGCCAACCTGAAAAAGGGAATTGAAATGGTCCTTGAGAGTTTGGTTCATGCGCTAAAAGAAGCCGGAATTGAAGAAATTCCCGCGGTTGGAACTCCGTTTGATCCCAATTTACACCAGGCCGTTCAGACGATACCGGCAGAAGGGGAACAAAAAGCGGATGAAATCATCCAAGTGTTACAAAAGGGATATAAATTGCATGAACGAGTGCTGCGACCTACAATGGTAATCGTTGCACAATAATATAAATAAAATTAAACAAATAGAGGAGAATGAACAATGAGTAAAATTATCGGTATTGATTTAGGAACAACCAATTCAGCTGTTGCAGTATTAGAAGGCGGTGAAGCGAAAATTATCGCGAATCCAGAAGGAAATCGAACAACACCATCTGTTGTTTCATTTAAAAATGGTGAAATTCAAGTGGGGGAAGTTGCAAAGCGTCAAGCAGTAACAAATCCAAACACTGTTTCATCGATTAAGAGTCACATGGGTGAAGATTACAAAGTAACAATTGAAGACAAGACGTATACACCACAAGAAATTTCGGCAATGATTTTGCAATACTTAAAAGGCTTTGCGGAAGATTATCTTGGCGATACGGTGACAAAAGCGGTAATTACTGTACCTGCTTACTTTAATGATGCTCAACGTCAAGCGACAAAAGATGCTGGTAAAATTGCTGGCTTAGAAGTTGAACGGATTGTGAATGAACCAACCGCTGCTGCATTAGCATATGGTTTGGATAAAACAGACAAAGACGAAAAAATTCTTGTTTTTGACCTTGGTGGTGGTACCTTTGACGTATCGATCCTTGAATTAGGTGATGGCGTATTTGATGTATTAGCAACAGCTGGGGACAACAAACTTGGTGGCGATGATTTTGATAACAAAATTATTGATTATCTAGTAGCTGAATTTAAAAAAGAAAACGGTATTGATTTATCAAAAGACAAAATGGCCGTTCAACGTTTGAAAGATGCTGCTGAAAAAGCGAAAAAAGATCTTTCTGGTGTGACCAGTACGCAAATTAGCTTGCCATTTATTACAGCAGGAGATGCAGGTCCGCTTCATTTAGAATTAACTTTAACACGTGCTAAATTTGATGATTTAACTTCTGATTTAGTTGAACGTACGAAAGGACCTGTTCGTCAAGCCTTAAAAGATGCTGGACTTTCTCAAGCAGAAATTGATGAAGTAATCCTAGTGGGCGGCTCCACACGAATTCCAGCTGTTGTGGAAGCAGTTCGGAAAGAAACCGCGAAAGAACCAAATAAATCTGTTAACCCAGATGAAGTTGTTGCTATGGGTGCAGCGATTCAAGGTGGCGTAATAACTGGTGATGTCAAGGATGTTGTTTTGCTAGATGTAACACCTTTATCATTAGGAATCGAAACAATGGGTAGTGTTTTTACAAAATTAATTGATCGGAATACAACGATTCCAACGAGCAAATCACAAGTCTTTTCGACTGCAGCAGATAACCAACCAGCTGTTGATATTCATGTGTTACAAGGCGAACGTCCAATGGCTTCTGATAACAAAACCTTAGGCCGTTTCCAATTAACAGATATTCCTGCAGCCCCACGTGGTATTCCACAAATTGAAGTGACATTTGACATTGATAAAAACGGAATCGTAAATGTAAGTGCCAAAGATTTAGGCACACAAAAAGAACAAAAAATTACGATTAAATCTTCATCCGGCTTATCAGAAGATGAAATTGAAAAAATGGTGAAAGATGCCGAAGCGAATGCCGAAGCAGATAAAGCGCGTAAAGAAGAAGTTGATTTACGTAATGATGTTGATGCACTATTATTCACGGTGGACAAAACATTGAAAGAGCTTGAAGGAAAAGTGGACGAAGAAGAAGTTAAAAAAGCGGAAGCTGCGCGTGATGAATTGAAGGCTGCACAAGAAGCAAATGATATTGAACAAATGAAAGAAAAACGTGATTCTTTGAATGAAATTGTCCAAAACTTAACAGTTAAATTATACGAACAAGCGCAAGCACAACAAGCAGAAGCCGATCCAAATGCTGCTCAAGGTGCTAGTGATGATGTCGTAGATGCTGATTTTGAAGAAGTCGACGACAAAGATAAAAACTAAAGAAATCCCGTAAAAGAAAAGCCAAAGCACTGTGCTTTTGGCTTTTTTCTCGGAAAGGGAAGTAATTTTTTTTCAAAAAGCATTTAGATATAAGGAAGAATATGGTATGATTTACTAGATTCTAGAATAGTAAACCTGAGAATGATGGAGGGAAACCCATGGCGAAAAGAGATTATTATGAAGTTTTGGGTGTATCCAAAGGTGCTTCTGATGACGAAATAAAAAAAGCGTATCGTAAATTATCTAAGCAATATCATCCAGATATTAATAAAGCTGCGGATGCAGAAGATAAATTCAAGGAAATTTCTGAGGCCTATGAAGTTTTAAGCGATTCCCAACGACGTGCAGCGTATGATCAATATGGCCATGCCAGTACAGATCCAAATTATGGAGCTGGTGGCGGCGGTTTTGGTGGCTTTGAAGGATTTAGCGGCGGGAGTAGCTTCGGTGGTTTTGAAGATATTTTTGATTCATTTTTTGGTGGCGGCGGTCGTTCGTCTAATCCAAATGCGCCTAGACAAGGCGATGATTTACAATACTCTTTAAATTTAAGCTTTGAAGAAGCAATTTTTGGAACCGAAAAAACAGTGAAATATAACCGTGAAGATTTGTGTCAAACTTGTAGCGGATCTGGTGCAAAAGCAGGAACACATGCTGAAACATGTGCAAAATGTGCGGGTACAGGAACGATCAATGTACAACGTCAAACACCACTTGGTCGCGTAATGAGTAAACAAGTGTGTCCAGATTGCCAAGGAAAAGGAAAGATTATTAAAGATCCTTGTACGGATTGTGGCGGTTCTGGTCGTAAAAAAGTGGCACATTCTGTAAAAGTGAACGTACCAGCTGGGGTAGAAAATGGTCAACAAATGCGCTTATCAAATCAAGGCGAAGCTGGTTTGAATGGTGGACCTTACGGCGATTTATATGTTGTATTTAAAGTCGCACCAAGCAAGACTTTTGAACGAGATGGCGCAGAAATTTACTATGAGCTACCGATTAGCTTTGTCCAAGCAACCTTAGGTGATGAAATTGAAGTTCCAACTGTCCACGGAAAAGTAAAATTACGGATTCCAGCTGGAACAGAAACCAGTACTTCTTTCCGTTTAAGAGGCAAAGGTGCGCCTAAATTACATGGTAATGGCAATGGAGATCAAAAGGTCACTGTCGAAATTATTACACCCAAAACGTTAAATGAAGCACAAAAAAAAGCCTTACGTGAATTTGCTCTGGCTAGTGGTGACCATGTAAAGGAACAAGAAGAAGGTTTTTTTGATAAAATGAAGGACGCTTTTAATACCGGCGGCAAAAAGAAAAAAAGATAGCTTTAAATGACAAAATTCAAATAAAGAGACATCAAACTGTGTAAGGATTGGTGTCTTTTTTATATCCTAAATTAAGAGGATAGTAGTTGCTCAATTCAAGGTTTAAGAGTAGGATAAATTTAAGTTTATAGAAGGAGGAATGATGATGCTTGAAAATGAAACGATTCATACACAATTGGAACATCGAAGTATTCGTAGTTTTACCGCAGAAAAATTAACCCAAGAACAGGTGGAAACGTTGATCGCAGTAGCGCAGCATACGGCAAGTTCAAGTTTTTTACAAGCATATTCAATTATTGGTGTGACGGACGAAGCGAAAAAAGAAATATTGGCAGAGATCGCAAAGCAACCTTATGTCGCGGAGGCATCACATGTTTTCTTGATGGTGGTTGACCAGCATCGAAATCAACAAATCGCAACTGAGAATCAGCAAGATGCCTCAGTGGTTTCCTCAATGGACCGCTTTATGCAGGGCTATGCGGATGCCTTATTAGCTGCTCAAAATATTGTTATTGCCGCTGAAAGTTTGAAATTAGGCACTGTTTTTTTAGGTAGTCTGCTAAACAACGCACCTAAACTCATTGAATTGTTTCATCTACCAGAATATACATTTCCTGTTTTGGGCATTGCGATTGGCTATCCAAACCAAAAACCGCAGTTGAAACCACGACTGCCCAAGAAATTTGTCTACCATGAAAACGAATATATTCCGCAAAAAGATCTCGTTGAAGCACTGCACGAATATGATAAAGTGGTGACTACGTATTATGATTTAAGAGAGGCAAACAAACGGGTGGACAGCTTTACAAATCAAGTAACAAAGGGAATGAAGACTCAAAATCCGATTAGAGCGCAATTGTTGTCACAGATTCAAAAACAAAAATTAATTGAACGGTAAAGAATAAGTTGTTCTCCAAAATTCTGTGCGAATTTTGGGTTACTCCGCAGGAAAGCGCTTGCTTTTTTCTTTTTAACCATTTATAATAAAATTGTCTATTAGGACTGTTACCGAAAGGGCATAACCTAAAGCGAAGAATAAACATTTATTGTTTATTTTGCGTTTTGGGTTATTTTTTTTTAGAAAGGAGAGGGAAATGAAGAAAAAAGTGGGTCTTTTAGTGAGTTTGTTGGCCGTGTTTCTTTTTCTAGGTGGCTGTTCGGGAAATCAAAATACCGCAACGACTACCGAAAAAACGAAAACAGAAGAAACGCAAAAGAAAAAGGTGGTTCTCTATGTCACACGGCATGGAAAGACAATGTTTAATGAGGTGCATCGCGCACAAGGCTGGGCGGATACACCTTTGACAGAGAAAGGAGTGAAAGTTGCAGAAGATTTAGGAAAAGGTTTAAAGAAAGAAAAAGTGAAATTTAGTTATGCGTATTCTAGTGATGCAGGTCGCGCGCGGGAAACCGCAAAAACTGTTTTGAAAAATGCGGGACAAGAAAAAATTACTTTGAATGAGATGACGACATTAAGAGAAGTTTGTTTTGGTATTTATGAAGGAGATACAGATGAGAACATGTGGGGAGCCGTTGCTAAAAAAGTTGGATACAAGGATATGGATGACCTGTTAAAAAATTACGACAAAGTTGGTTTAGAAAAATCGGTTGATACTATCGCGGAATTAGACACGCTAAAAGAAGCGGAGAATTTTGATACGGTAAAAAGCAGAATGCAAAATTCATTGAAACAAATTGCCAAAAAAGCCGAAAAAAATGGTGGCGGAAATATTCTAGTTGTTGCCCATGGTATGTCGATTTTATCGATGATTAGTGACATGACGGACAAAGAAATACCGACCCAGCTTGAAAATGCGAGTGTTACCAAAATTACGTATGAAAACAATGCGTTTACGGTCAATACAATCAATGATCTGACATACAGCGACAAAGGAAAAAGTAACTAATGGGTGTTTCAGAGGAAATTTTTTCAAGAAATTGGTGAAGTAAATGTTCTATAAAAAAAAGTTTAATAATAATGTTTCAATGGTGACCGATGAATTAAAAAATGATTGGATTGTGATTGGCAAAGGAATTGGATTTAATAAAACAGTTGGGGAACCGATTGCGGCCGATGAAATTGATCGAAGATTTATGGCAGAGCCATCCAAAGAATTCTCTTACATCATCAATACGATTTTTAGTATTGATGCCGAAATTATTAGCGTAATTAATGAAATGATTAAACAAGCAGAGAAATTCTTACACGTATCATTTAATGAAAGCAGCTATATCACGATTGTCGATCATATTAATTTTGCCTTGAAAAGAACGAATGAAGGAATCGATTATTCAGTGCCTTTACAATGGGAAATCAAGAAAATGCATGCCCAAGAATATCAAGCGGCGTTACTTTCGCTTCAATTTTTAAAACAAAAAACGGGGATCTCACTACCAGAAACGGAAGAAGCTTTTATCACGTTACATTACGTGAACGCGCAGGGAAATAAAAATAAGCTGAAAGAAGCAGAAAAAATTGATCGAACGATTCGTGAAATCACACAATTTATTACAACAGAATATGCGGTTACCTTTGAGGAAGATTCTGCTCATTATATGCGCTTTGTGACTCATTTACGCTATTTTGTTATCAGACAACTGCACAATGAAGCAATCGGAACAGAAGAAGCAGAAGAAATTGATGAAGATATGCTACAACTAGTGAAAACAAAGTACTCACAGGCATATCAAATCGCTTTAAGCGTAATTGAAAAAGCGAGAAAAGAATATGGTTGGCTGCCTTCTTTAGCAGAAATATTATATCTTTCCATTCATATTAAAAGAAACATTAGATTAGGTGAGTAAACGAAATCCAAAAATACTCTAGTATTTACTTAAGCAAAAAAAGATGATTAGTAGGAGGCTGGAAAAATGAGTTATCAAGAATTAGCAAAAGAAATTATTGAAAAGGTTGGCGGACGTGAAAATATAAAATCGGTTTTCCATTGCGTAACACGTTTGCGTTTTAAATTGAAAGACGTCAGTCAAGCACAAACAGAAGAATTGAAAAAGATGGATGGAATTGTAACCGTTTTAGAAAGTGGGGGACAATATCAAGTAGTGATTGGCAACCATGTAGCAGAGGTTTATAATGATGTTATAAAAGTTGGCAATATTGATGTGGATAATAGCATGGATATCAGTGATGCAGATGATAATTCGGGTAATTTATTTGATAAATTTATTGATCTGATTTCAGGTATCTTTACTCCGATATTGGGAGTATTATCGGCTGCAGGGATGATAAAGGGTTTGGCTGCGTTACTAATTGCCTTGGGTGTAATTAAAGCAGAAGAGGGGACGTATATTATATTAAATACGGCCGGCGATGCGATGTTTAATGCATTACCCGTATTCCTAGGCTACACAGCCGCTAAAAAATTCCGCTTGAACCCATTTGTAGGCATGACGATCGGGACGGCTATGATTTATCCAGCTATTGCAAATCTGGCGCCTTTAACCATGCAAGCTTCGGGAGCAGAACCTTTGTACACGTTATTTTCAGGTACATTCTTCGAAGCGCCCATCTACATTACCTTTTTAGGTATTCCAATTATTATGATGAGCTATGCTTCATCGGTTATCCCAGTGATTATTTCCACATATGTTGCCGCTAAATTAGAAAGATTTTTTACAAAAGTGATTCCAAGCGTGGTCCGGAATTTCTTAGTTCCTTTCAGTACATTACTCGTGATTATTCCGTTGACGTTTATTGTGATTGGACCGATTGCGACGTGGGCAGGTAATCTAATTGGTTTAGTTTTTACCTCTCTTTATGGTTTGAGCCCAATTGTAGCAGGGCTTCTTTTGGGGGCTTTGTGGCAAGTCTTAGTTATCTTTGGTCTTCATTGGGGATTAATTCCGATCGCAATTATTAATATTGCAAATGGAGGAGATCCAATATTAGCTTTAGTTTTTGCCGCTTCTTTTGCACAAACAGGAGCCGTATTAGCCGTGATGCTAAAAACAAAAAACATGAAAACCAAGTCACTTTCGATTTCAGCTTTCATTTCAGGGATCTTTGGTGTAACAGAACCAGCGATTTACGGAATTACTTTACCTTTAAAGAAACCCTTTTACGCGAGTTGTGCAGCAGCGGCAATAGGTGGGGGCTTGTTAGGCTTTTTTAAGGCAAAAGGCTATATATCCGGTGGGCTAGGTATTTTTGGAATTCCTAGTTATATTAGCCCAACAGACGGTATTTCAGGAGCTTTCTGGGGTGTGCTGATCGCCATTTCCGTGGGCGCAGTTCTAGGCTTTATCTTTACTTATTTAATTGGTTTTGAAGAAGAAGTTACAGAATAATAAGAAAAAGAAAGGAAGAAAAACAATGGTCAAAGTAGTTACTCATTTTCCAGAAAACTTTTTATGGGGGGGCGCAACTGCTGCCAATCAATTAGAAGGCGCGTTTGATGAAGGCGGCAAAGGACTCTCCGTTTTTGATGTAATCCCGTTTATTCCTAAAGAAGAAAGAAAAGAGGGGATCGGTTTGTCTGTCCCCAGTCAAAAAGATGTGGCGGAGGCACTTGCTGGAAAAATAGGAGATAATTTCCCTAAAAGAAGAGGAATCGATTTTTATCACCATTATAAAGAAGATATCGCATTATTTGCTGAAATGGGTTTTAAGACCTTTCGTTTATCCATTTCATGGCCACGAATTTTTCCAAATGGTGATGAGCAAGAGCCAAATGAAGCCGGGTTAGCTTTTTACGATCACGTATTTGATGAGTGTTTAAAATATGGAATTGAACCGTTAGTGACTCTTTCACATTATGAAATGCCGTTGCATCTCGCAACAGAATACGGTGGTTGGGCAAATCGTAAAGTCATTGCTTTTTTTACGAAATATTGTGAAACCGTCTTTACACGTTATAAAGAAAAGGTCCACTATTGGTTAACCTTCAATGAAATTAATGTAATGGCAATGAGCCCTTTTATTGGTGGGGGCATCTTAAAAGGGTACTACAAAAATGATAAACAAGCAGCTTTCCAAGGATTGCATCATCAATTTGTGGCAAGTGCACAGGCAACAAAATTATGCCATGAGCTCATCCCAGATGCTGTCATTGGTTGTATGTTAGCACGAACAGAAGGATATGCGGAAACATGTAATCCAGATGATGTCCAAGCTGCTTTAACGGCGGATCAATTTAATTTTTTCTTTACAGATGTCCAAGTAAGAGGCTATTATCCCAACTACATGGATCGTTATTTTGCAGAAAATGATATTCAGATTGAAATGTTGCCTGGAGATGAAGAAATCATTCAACTGCACACCGTGGATTTTCTTTCTTTCAGCTATTATATGACGACCGTTAAAAGTGGAAAGGAAAAGGAAAGTGATCTGGGTAATTTTGCTAGTGGACGCATAAATCCTTATCTTGAAACGAGTGATTGGGGCTGGCAAATTGATCCAAAGGGATTGCGTATTACCTTAAATAAATTTTATGATCGGTACCAAATTCCGCTATTTATTGTTGAAAATGGTCTCGGGGCATATGATAAGGTCGAGCAAGATGGGACTATTCATGATAATTACCGAATTGATTATTTACGACAACATATTGTGCAAATGAAAGAAGCAATCAAAGATGGTGTGGAACTAATGGGGTATACTCCTTGGGGCTGTATTGATTTGATTAGTGCTGGAACCAACGAGATGTCAAAACGTTATGGGTTTATCTATGTAGATCAAGATGATTATGGTAAAGGAACGTTAAACCGTTCTAAAAAAGATTCTTTTGAATGGTACCGGAAAGTGATTGCGAGCAATGGTGAAGATTTAACTTAATGGAAGTGTAAGGAGATCATGTGAAGTAGTGTGATCTTCTTTATTTGGAAGAGAAAAACAAGTCTTTTGAAAAAAAACAAAGAAGCAAAAAAAGCGCTTTAGTTCTATGGTAGAATAAAGAAAATAAGAGAAAAGGAAGTGCAGGAATGACAGAGCAAAAAAATTATTTCCCGGAAAATTTTTTATGGGGGGGAGCAGTCGCCGCCAATCAATGTGAAGGTGCTTATTTAGAAGATGGCAAAGGTCTTTCACCAGTTGATATTTTACCAGATGTACACCACGGCAGATGGGATGCCTTAATGAAACCTAAAGAAACGTTAAATCAGGATTATGGTTTTTATCCAAGCCATGAATCCATTGATTTTTATCACCGCTACAAAGAAGATATTGCCTTAATGGCTGAAATGGGCTTTAAAACTTTTCGAACTTCAATTTGTTGGGCTCGAATTTTTCCAAATGGGGATGACAAAGTTCCAAATGAAGCTGGTTTAAAATTTTATGATGATTTGTTTGATGAATGTTTGAAATATGGCATTGAACCATTAGTAACAATTCAACATTTTGATACACCTTTAGCTTTAATGGAAAAATATAATGGTTGGGCTGATCGTCGTTTAATTGATTTTTATGTAAATTATGCCGAAGTTGTCTATAAGCGTTACAAGAATAAAGTCAAATATTGGTTGACATTTAACGAAATTAACATGATTTTGCACATTCCCTTTTTTGGGGGTGGTATGGATTTAACCAATGTTGAAAATAAACAACAGGTCAAATATCAGGCGGCACATCATCAACTGGTGGCTTCAGCGAAAGCAACAAAATTAGGTCATGAAATTAACCCTGATTTTAAAATTGGTTGTATGTTAGCGGCAGGTTCGACGTATCCCAATACTTGCGATCCAAAGGATGTCTGGGCAGCATTACAAGCTGATCGTGAAGGTTATTTCTTCATTGATGTGCAAGCAAGAGGTTACTATCCAAGCTACAGTAAACGTTTCTTTCGAGAAAATCAAGTTGAATTACAGATTGAAGCAGGTGATTTAGAAGTCTTGAAAGAAAATACAGTCGACTTTATTTCTTTCAGTTATTATTCGTCTCGTTTAGCCAGTGGTCAACCAAAAAATGAAGATCAAACTGCCGGAAATGTCTTTGCGACACTTAAAAATCCTTATTTAGATGCAAGTGAATGGGGCTGGCAAATTGATCCGTTAGGACTGCGGGTGACCATGAATACGATTTATGACCGCTACCAAAAACCATTATTTATTGTTGAAAATGGTTTGGGTGCTAAAGATGTGGTGGAGGCAGATGGATCAATTAATGACGATTACCGCATTGCGTATCATCGAGATCATGTACGTGAAATGAATGAAGCAATCGGCGATGGCGTAGAATGCTTAGGTTATACAACTTGGGGCTGTATTGATCTCGTCAGTGCCGGTAGTGGTGAAATGGATAAACGTTATGGATTTATCTATGTTGATCGCGACAATGAAGGGAAGGGTACGTTACAACGTTCGAAGAAAAAATCATTTGATTGGTACCAAAAAGTGATTGCTTCTAATGGACAAGATATTAATTAAATTACAAGGAATGAATGAGAAGACTATTTTTTC
>JAATGB010000196.1 GCA_015654945.1 Lactobacillales bacterium
CGAGTGTAGCCTAAAGCATATTTGTCAATGGATATTTGTAGGGATCAGCGGTTCTGGCATTGCTCTTTTGTTTCAGAATATGACGGGCTTTTTTCTATGTCTCGTGGTTACTGCGTTTTTTATAGGCGTAGCTTCACCTAAGTTAAATGCGGCTTTGATGAATGAGATTTCCATTGAACGATTAGGAACGGTTTTAGGGGCTGTAAATACACTATTAATGCTGTTCCCGCCACTTGCTACTTTGGGATTTTCTTTGCTTGCGACGCTTGCAACTCCTCGAATGGCCGTTTTAGTTTTAGTCAGTGTGGTATTCGGGTGTCTCGGCTATTACCAGATAATGGATAGTAAGAGTCGGAGAAATATGCTAAAATAAAAGAAAAAAGGAGGCGGATGACATGCCCATTATTACTGTTAATATGATTGAAGGACGGACGCTTGAGCAAAAAGCAGGCTTGATTAAAGATGTCACAGCAGCAGTTGTCAAAAATACAGGAGCGCAAACCGAAAATGTCCATATTATCATCAATGATATGAAAAAAGGCGATTACGGAACTGGCGGAATTGTAAAATAATCTGAAAGAACGCAATCAATATTCGTACGTCTTTGGGATAAATGATTGCAATTAGGCCAATTTCGTGCTATAAATGAAGTATAAAAATCATTGAGAAAGATAACTTACCTTGAACGCAATTTTATAGAGAGGAAAACAGCTGCTGAAAGTTTTCTAAATGAGCACAAGGAAAGACCACTTTCGAGAATTTAGTTGAAGCTAAGTCGGTCGTACCGTTACCACGTAGAAGAGAATGAAGGAGTGTTCATTCTGAATTTAGGTGGAACCACGAGTCTATTCGTCCTAATGTAGCATAATTATATGCTATGTTAGGACTTTTTTATTTTTTCAATGATACCGAATAAACTTAAGGAGGAAACAAGATGTCAAACATAAAAATAACATTTCCAGATGGCGCAATAAAAGAATTTGCCAAAGAAAGCACAACTTTGGAGATTGCTCAAAGTATTAGCAAAAGTTTGGCCAAAAAAGCACTTGCTGGAAAATTTAATGGTCAATTAGTCGATGTAACAAGAAAATTAGAGTTAGATGGCTCATTAGAAATTGTAACGCCTGACCATGAAGACGCTTTGCAAATCTTACGGCATTCAACAGCCCATTTACTTGCAAATGCATTACGACGACTTTATCCAACTATTCATTTTGGCGTGGGTCCCGCGATTGATTCTGGCTTTTATTACGATACGGATAATGGTGAACAACCGATTACAGAAGAAGATCTACCTAAGATAGAAGCAGAAATGATGAAAATCGTTAAAGAAAACAATCCCATTGTGCGGAAAGTAGTTACCAAAAAAGAAGCCTTAGAGTTGTTTAAAGAGGATCCATACAAAGTAGAATTGATTACGGATCTACCAGCAGAAGAAGTGATTACAGTCTATGATCAAGGGGATTTTGTCGATTTATGCCGCGGCGTGCATGTTCCTTCGACTGGTCGGATTCAAGTCTTTAAATTGCTTTCAGTAGCGGGTGCCTATTGGCGAGGGGATTCTAACAATCATATGATGCAACGTGTCTATGGAACAGCTTTCTTTGATAAAAAGGATTTAAAAGAATTTATTCAATTACGTGAAGAAGCCAAAGAAAGAGATCATCGAAAACTTGGTAAAGAGTTAGAGCTATTTATGGTCAGCCCTGAGGTTGGATCTGGCTTGCCATTTTGGTTACCGAAAGGTGCAACGATTCGCCGCACGATTGAACGCTATATTACAGATAAAGAAATTGGATTAGGCTATCAGCATGTCTATACACCCATTATGGCAAATGTTGATTTGTATAAAACCTCTGGTCACTGGGATCACTATCATGAAGATATGTTTCCACCGATGGATATGGGGGATGGGGAAATGCTTGTCTTACGGCCAATGAACTGCCCACATCATATGATGGTTTATAAAAATGCCATTCATAGTTACCGTGAGCTACCTATTCGAATTGCCGAATTAGGCATGATGCATCGCTATGAAAAGAGCGGCGCACTATCTGGTTTACAACGTGTGAGAGAAATGACCTTGAATGATGGGCACACATTTGTCCGCCCCGATCAAATTAAAGAAGAGTTTAAACGAACATTGGAATTAATGGTAGCAGTTTATGCCGATTTCAATATTACCGATTATCGTTTCCGCTTAAGCTATCGTGATCCGAATAATACCGATAAATATTTTGATGACGATGCCATGTGGGAAAAAGCCCAAGTTATGTTAAAAGCAGCAATGGATGAAATGGGCTTAAGCTATTTTGAAGCAACGGGTGAAGCGGCCTTTTATGGGCCTAAGTTGGATGTTCAAGTGAAAACGGCATTAGGTATTGAAGAAACCTTATCTACCATCCAATTGGACTTCTTATTGCCAGAGCGCTTTGATTTAACCTATGTTGGGGAAGATGGCGAAAATACCCATCGGCCAGTCGTGATTCACCGCGGTATTGTTTCGACAATGGAACGCTTTGTTGCCTACTTAACGGAAGTCTATAAAGGAGCTTTTCCAACATGGCTAGCACCTGTGCAAGCTACGATTATTCCGGTAAGCAATGAACATCATGCCGACTATGCTTATGAAATTAAGGAACGATTAGCCGAACAAGGCTTACGCGTGGAAGTAGATGATCGTAATGAAAAAATGGGATACAAAATTCGGGCGTCTCAAACCCATAAAATTCCCTACCAATTGGTGGTTGGCGATAAAGAAGTCAACGAAGCAACTGTAACCGTTCGTCGGTACGGCAGCAAAGAGACCGATACGGAAGAGTTAAACATTTTTGTGGATAGCATGGCTGCCGAAGTGAAACAATTTAGCCGCCAAGGATAAAATCGAGTCAGAATACGGAAAGAAGAACGACGCTGTAATGAAATGCAGTGTCGTTCTTTCGTGGAGAGACGGGTATTTTGTTAAAATGTTTGTTAAGAATGAAAGAATTTCTTTTATTTTATGGCAATATTAAGTAAAATAAAGAAGATAGATACAGAAGATTTCTTGGAAGGGCTAGGAAACGATGAAAAAAATAAAGAAAAAAACAATTAGAGACAAGGTGGCAAGCACCAAAAAAACAAAAACAGGACAAGAAAAAGAATCTCACATTCCGTTTCGGTTAAATTTTCTGTTTTTCATTATCTTTGTTCTTTTTGTGGCGTTGATTATTCAGATGTCTTATGTCCAAATTGTTAGTGGGAAGGCATTCCAAGAAAAAGTAGAATCTTCTTCTAAAAAAGTCGTTGAAAGTAGCGCGCCAAGAGGTATGATCTATGATTCTCAAGGAAAAGCACTTGTAAGCAATAAGGCAAATCAAGCAATTATTTTCACGCGCAGTCCTGGTATGGATACAGAGGACCTATTAAAGCTAAGTGAAAAACTAGGGAAACTGGTCGATATCCCAGCGGAAAAGTTAACGACGCGTGATAAAAAAGATTACTGGTTAGCAAATACAGAAAATTATAAAAAAGCAGAAGGACGTTTGAAGGCTTCTGAAAAGGTTGACAAAAATGGGGATGACCTAGCTTCATCAAAATTGTATCCCAAAGTAGTGGCACAGGTCACAGATGATGAAATCAACTTTGATGCGAATACCTTAAAACTTGCAACAATCTTCAAAAAATTAAATGGCGCATACGAACTGACACCGACGTTTATTAAAAGTGAGAATGTGACAAGTGAAGAAATTGCGGTTATTGGTGAAAATACTACGGAATTAACCGGTATTTCAACGGGGATGGATTGGGTTCGAGAGTATCCTTATGGGGATACAATGCGAACAATCCTTGGGACTGTTTCCACGGAAAAAGCTGGCTTGCCAGCGGATGAAATTAACAAATATTTATCAGAAGGATATGCACGAAATGATCGAGTGGGTCTAAGCTATCTCGAAAAACAATATGAATCCGTCCTTAAGGGTACCAAGTCACAATATGAATTGACGCTGGATAAAAATCAAGAAATTACGAGTCAAGAAGAAAATTATGAAGGATCAAAAGGAGACAATCTTGTATTGACACTTGATCTGGAATTCCAACAAAAAGTGGCGAATATTTTAAAGAGCTACTATACGAGTTTAGTTAACAGTGGAGCAGCTGCCCATTCTCCCGGCGCCTATGTGGTAGTTGAAAATCCAAAAACGGGTGAAATTCTAGCAATGACTGGATTGAGTCATGATACAACAACGAATGCGTTAGAAGACGACACGCTTGGAACGATTAATAAAGCGTTTGAACCTGGATCGGTTGTGAAAGGCGCGACGATTAGCGCTGCGTATGAACAAAAAGTGATTAGTGGCAATCAAACATTAATCGATGAACCC
>JAATGB010000168.1 GCA_015654945.1 Lactobacillales bacterium
AAGTGTTTGGCAGCAGAAAAGCAATTGATGGTTATTCGTTCGGAAAACCAACGTGAAAGTTCTTTTGCGTTATTTACTGAATTACTAACGAATTTGCGTAAAGTATAGGGATGAAAGAAGAAACTATGAAAAAAGAACGAATCGATGTTTTATTGGTTAACCAAGGACTTTTTGAAACAAGAGAAAAGGCGAAACGTGCAGTGATGGCAGGAATAGTCTATAATGAACGAAATGAACGGCTGGATAAACCCGGTGAAAAAATTGCAGATCAATCGATTCTTCACTTAAAAGGAGAAAGTAGTAAATATGTTTCTCGTGGCGGGCTGAAATTGGAAAAAGCGTTGGCTGTATTTGGCATCTCCATGAAAAACAAACTTTTACTCGATATCGGTTCGTCTACAGGTGGATTTACGGACGTCGCATTGCAAAACGGCGCCACGAAAAGCTATGCATTAGATGTCGGATATAACCAGTTGGCATGGAAATTACGACAAGATGAACGCGTGATTGTGATGGAAAGAACCAATTTTCGGTACAGTAAACCAGCAGATTTTGTGGTCGGTCTGCCAGATATTGCGACGATTGATGTCTCATTTATTTCACTTAGGCTAATTTTGCCCGTTTTGAAAACCATTTTGCGAAATGGCGGGGAAGTTGTCGCACTTATAAAGCCTCAGTTTGAAGCTGGTCGTGAATTTGTTGGGAAAAAGGGAGTTGTTCGAGAACCAAGTACACATGTTCAGGTGTTAAAAAGTATGTTGCTGTTTGTACGAGAGGAAGGCTATTCTTTTGGCGGCTTGGATTATTCGCCCATTAAGGGAGGCGAAGGCAATATTGAATTTTTAACTTATCTAAAATGGGATGCCCAACACAAAGAGGCGCTAACTGAAACAGAAGTGGATCAACTTGTTAAAAAAGTAGTAATGGACGCCCATAGCCAATTAAAAAAGTAAGTCACAATAAGAAGAGGTGTAAAATGCGGAAAAAAGAACGTCAGCGATTGATTCAGAAAATGTTGCGTGAACACGAAATTAAAAAGCAAGAGGATTTTGTGAATATACTGGCAGAAATGGACGTTAAAGTCACACAAGCCACGATTTCAAGAGATATTAAAGAAATGCAATTAATCAAAGTACCGATCGAAGGAAATGAGTATCGCTACAGTATGCCAGCTATTTCCCAGCATGATCTGGCACTGAAAGTGATAAAGTTACTCAAAGATTCTTTTGTCAGCATTGACCAAATGGATAAATTTGTTGTGATTCATACAATTCCAGGGAATGCACCTGCCTTAGGAAATTTATTAGAAAAAACCTATGAGGAAACGATTTTTACCGTAATCTCGAATGACAATAAAGTCATGTTGATTACACGTCAAGAAGAAAAAGCAGTCTGGTTAAAAACAGAAATTTTAAACCAAGTTTAAAAAATGAGGTGATCGAGTGTTACAAGAATTATCAATTCGTAATTTTGCGATTATTTCCAGTTTAGAGGTAAGCTTTAACGAAGGAATGACCGTTCTAACTGGCGAGACCGGCGCAGGAAAATCAATTATTATTGATGCTATGGGTTTGCTTGTCGGCAGTCGTGGATCGACCGATTATATTCGCCAAGGTGAAAATAAATGTGTCTTGGAGGGTTTATTCCAGCTTTCTCCGCACCAAGAAAAGTTACGGACTTGCTTGACCGATAAGGGCATTGATTTTGAAGAGGACATGCTAATTATCCATCGTGAAATTGCCAGAAACGGAAAGAATGTTTGCCGAGTGAATCATCAACTTGTAAATACGACAACGTTACGTGAAATTGGTGAGCTACTTGTGGATATTCATGGTCAGAATGAGCATCAAGAATTAATGCAAGCAAATAAGCACCTTTTTCTTTTGGATGAATATGGTAAAAACGCCATTGACCTTTTGAAAGCGACCTATCATGAAACCTATCATCGATACATTACTTTGCGTAAAAAAGTCCAACAGCGGCAGCAAAACGAGAAGGAATTTGCGCAACGAGTAGACATGCTGAAATTTCAATCAGAAGAAATTGAAGCGGCTAATTTAACCATTGGTGAAGAAGAATCGTTGTTAGAAGAAAGAAATAAATTGGTTAATTTTCAAAAAGTTACAGAGGCATTAAAAAATAGTTATGAGGCGTTGCAAGGAGAAGAGACCAATAGCTTAGATCAAATTGGGTTTGCAATGAATGCGATAGAAGAGATTGAAACGCTTGATCCAGAGTATCTTGAACTATCAGAAACGATAAAGAATAGTTATTTTGTTCTCCAAGAAGCGGCAAATGATCTTGCACATCATTTGGATGCGCTTGAAATGGATGAAGAACGGCTGGACGAAGTCGAAAATCGCTTAGACATTATTCGGCAGTTAAAGAGAAAATACGGAGATTCGGTTGCTGCCATCTTGCATTACTATGAAGAAATAGCTGGGGAATTAGTGGAGTCGTTTTCGCTAGAAAATCAAAATGGTCAGCTTGAGGAATTGCTGCAAAGTACGGAAGAAGAGCTAGCGGCAGCTGCCAAAAAGTTAAGCGCAGAACGGAAAAAGGTTGCTCGTCATTTAGAAACAGAGATTGTCGTCCAGCTAAAAGAGCTATATATGGAAAAAGCACTTTTTGAAGTTCGCTTTGAGACAGAAGCTTACGGCGAAAATGGGTGTGATAAGGCCGAATTCTATCTATCCACAAATCCTGGAGAAGCATTGAAGCCATTGGTGAAAGTCGCTTCTGGGGGAGAGCTTTCCAGAATTATGCTTGCGATAAAAACAATTTTTTCGCGAACGCAAGGAATCACAAGCATTGTTTTTGACGAAGTGGATACGGGAGTTAGTGGTAGGGTAGCACAAGGGATTGCTAATAAAATTCATCAGGTTTCTCAAAACTCACAAGTATTGTGCATTACGCATTTGCCGCAAGTAGCAGCAGTGGCAGATTCACACTATTTTATTGAGAAAACGCTTATTGCCGGTCGGACTGAAACCGCTTTGAGAGGGTTAACCGATTCAGAACGAGTGAATGAAATTGCGCGAATGCTGGCGGGTGACGAAATTACATCTCTTGCAATTGAGCATGCCAAGGAACTAGTTGCTCTAGCGAAAAAATAAAAAACTTCCGCCATGGCAGTATGCACTTGGTTGAAGTTTTTCTTTTTTTAAAAAGAGTAAAGATTCAGTAAGCTAGCTCCAGTAGCAAGAAGAACGCCACCGATTGTTACGATTAACATAATCCAAACAACAACTTTCGTTATTTTGGAAAAGGTACTTGATTTCTTTTCAGTCAATGGAATTGCACATCCTTTTTAATAGTAAATTCAGTTTACACCTATGTTCCCATTGAGTGCAAGGTATTTACTAGAAATATTTCTTTTTTCTTAGAATCCAAATTGTGAGTATGCAAAGAATGAGGATTGCGACGCAAATAATCCAAAATGCATTGGGCCATTGGGCAATCGGAAGTTTGACATTCATCCCATATAGTCCGCCAATAATGGTCGGAATGGTTAAAACAATTGTGAGAGAAGTAAGCACCTTCATGACGATATTTAAATTATTGGACACAATGGATGAAAACATATTACTCATGTGGAGTACGATTTGCGATTGGACATCGGTCGTACTCAGCGCTTGCTTGCTCTCGATCAAGATATCACGAAGAGATTCTAATTCAAGTGTCGAATTTAGCGTTAATGGAGAAAGCCGCAAAGCTTTGATTACGCGCAGATTTTCTTCAAGCGCCGCTTTAAAATAAATTAAGCTTTTCTGGATATCCATAATTTGATAAAGTTGTTTGTTTTCAACTGCAACACGCAGCTCGCTTTCCAATGTATTGGTGCTCTTTTTTAGATCAGCTAGGTATTGGTTAAAGGATAAAGAGAGATGCCAAAGCATTTCCATCGCAATCTGTTCCGGTGTTTCACTTTCTGAATGCTGATTAAAATTATCTCTGGCAACCGCAAGAAAATCGATCGGATAATTACAAACCGTGATCAGAGTATTTTTTGTCAAAATAATGCTCAATGGAAAGGTTTCATATTGTTGGAAGCCGCTTGGGCTAACGGTGGTGTGTGGGTATTGTACGAGCAGCAGAATTGGTTGTTCCAATTCATCTTGATGGATTCCTTCAATCCGGGCGACTTCTTGATTATCTAAGGCATCTGATAAGTAATCTTTCGGCGTGTGAAATTGGGTGTGAATCCAAGAGATTTCTTTTTCTGTTGGTTCTTCAATATGTAGCCAAACAGGTGAGTCGCTTTCAGCGAGCTCATGTAAAATATTTTGCTTATCCAATTCGTAATAGTGAATCATTTTTTCACATCCCATCTAGCTTTATTATAAACGAAAAGTAACAATTTATTCAAATTTAATAAATTTATTTGAACCCTCCGATATTTTACACTATAATGATACAATGACGTGAAGAATGAAGAAGATTAGGAGGAAGTCAGCATGTGTGGTTTTGTGGGATGTATTCATCAGCAGGCAGATTCTGGGGATCATGAACAGCAAAAGAAAAAAATTGAAACGATGAATGCATTGATTGTCCATCGAGGACCAGATAGTGAGGGGTATTTTCATGATTCTGATATTTCATTTGGATTTAGAAGGCTCAGTATTATTGATTTGGAAAAAGGCAGCCAACCATTATCTTACGATGATGAACGTTATTGGATCGTGTTTAATGGGGAAGTTTACAATTATATAGAACTTCGAAATGAATTAAAAGAAGAAGGCTATTCGTTTCAAACGGATTGTGACACGGAAGTTATCTTAGCGACATATAAGAAATATGGTGTTGAAACGGCTTCGAAGCTAAGAGGAATGTTTGCTTTTGTTATTTGGGACAAGCAAGCAAAAAAAATCTATGGCGCACGTGACCATTTTGGCATTAAGCCATTTCACTTTGCAGAAGAAGATGGGAACATTTATTTTTCTTCAGAAGCCAAAGCTATTCGCAAAATTTTAAAAGAAAAGAAACTAGATGAGCAAGCATTGCAGGATTATTTAACTTTTCAATACGTTCCTGATCCGCAAACAATGACGACAGCGATTCGTCGTTTAGAACCAGGTTGTTATTTTACTAAAGAACGTGGACAAGCCTTACAGTTTAAAAAATACTGGACACCAAGCTTTGCTCCAGTGAACGGAGAAGAAAAAGTAATCGCAAAAAAAATTAGAGATGTCTTGTTTGACAGTGTCGAAAAACACATGCGTTCAGATGTGACTGTCGGTTCTTTTTTATCTGGCGGAGTTGATTCTTCGATTATTGTCGCAATTGCTCGTGAATTTAACCCAGATATCAAAACAGTTTCCGTCGGCTTTGAACGTGAAGG
>JAATGB010000073.1 GCA_015654945.1 Lactobacillales bacterium
CCAGTTGACTGGCTTTGATTATCTGCTATCGTTTCCGTAATGGCTGTATTTGTTGTTGCGGAGTCCTGCTGCTGGGTCGTAGTAGTTGATGCCGTTTCAAACGAATCAGTAGATGTAGTCGTTGAGCGTGTTGTAGCTCTGCCAGCGTTTGCTTGTTTTCCTGAAATTGCAGTAGTCGTTGTCTGTTCTTGTTCTTGTGAAGATGTGTGCGAATCTGTCGTTGTTTTTTCCGGGTTTTTCGTATAATAAAAAGTAATCAGCTGATCCTCTTCTGTAAAGAAGATCGAATCAGTCTCGGGTATATAAGTGCTGCCAACTGAAGTAGTAAACGAATCGAAGGTATAACCAAGAGCTAAGATAGCGGCCGCTTGTGTTTGTAAATTTTTCTGCTCGTCCCCTTTTTTACCGGTAAATGTTTCGCCAGGCAGGATCTCTTTTCCAGTAGCTTTGTCCACATATTTCGTTTGAATGGTTCCAGTTGTGGTGTAAGAAAATGTTTCGATTTTGAATTGTTGTAAATTGGTTTGAGCGCCAGTAGAACCAGTTAAACCAAAGGTGTAACCAGTAGTCGTATCGATCCAGTCGGACAGATTTTTTTGCCATATTTTGCCTTCATATGTAACAGACATTACTTTAGTAGAGCCATCATAATAGATGGTAATCGGTGTAAAGGTATTCGTTGTGGGTTCAGATATTTGTTGGGCGGGTGCGTCATTGTCATCATAGGTGGAAACAATTCCGGTTTTATCGCTACTATAATATGCGCCGAAAGCGTGTCCTTTTCCTTCAGCATCGCCAAATGTAGCGGGATCTTGCTTAAATTTATAATTCAGCGGATCTTCGTTTTTATTATAAAAAGTATCTAATTTAAATCCGAAGGCCTGTTCTAAACCACCCATACCGACAGATCCGCCTTTGAGTCCCAAGTTAGTAAGGTTATCTGGGGAAAAAATAAAGCCGATTCCATCTGCTCCACCGTTGGTTTGATTTTTATTTCCGAGGTTGACGCTTCCTTGTAGGGTGAAACTCTGCTCCATATCAATTTTATTTGCTAATAAAGCAGTACCAGATTGGTCTTTTACATCGGGTGTAAGCGTTAAAATTCCTGTGGTAGTATCATAAGCTGTAGAACCTGTTAGCTTGAAATAATCCAAAAAATTTTGGTTCGTCACGATAGTTGTAGCTGGTGAATTAGAACGAAAATTAGCGCCGATATCAGCATAGGCAATTTCTAATGGAAATAAAGGTTTTATCGTTCCCATTTCTGAAAGGACAAGCGTGGACAATAATAGACTAGAAACTAGCATTTTTCGAAAATTTTTATTCTTATTCACTTTTAAGTTTCGCTCTTTTCTATGAAATCTTTTGTTTTATTTGCTCTAATTTCTGTGATCTTATTACCCAAAAGGAGCCAATCATGTGGAAGGGGTGGATTTTTCCAGATAACCTGATCAGAAGGACATTTTGCAAGATAGAAATCGGATAAATAAATGTCAGTTTTTGATGAACGGTACTCTTCGATGGAAACATTGTTCATTTGTAAGATATTTTGTAAAATATTTTTTATATACTGATTGTATTGCTCCCCTTGAGAAAAATCGACATTGATGCGGATTTTTTCCAGACTGATTTTGTTTGGAATGGCGTATATGAAGGCAAACATATAGCGATAATATAGACTGTTTTGACCTTCTTCGCTTAGTTTAAACCCATGCTGTGTTTTTAGAAAACGCATAATTGTCTGATGAAAAAGCGGATAATTCTCTGAAAAATAAAAGATTTGATACATCGAAGTAAACGTGGTTGCTTCGATGTACATTGTCAAAAATAAGACGTTAATTTGGGTTATTTTATTTTCTAGTTTCTGCAGTGCTTCTGTTTCTTTTTGTTCAAGATATTTTTGGATTGGAGCAGTTAGTTCCTGACTCATTTCCTTTGCAGTTTTGCGGACGTTTTCAGTTGTATATTCGGCATTAAAAGCGATAAATCCTTGATTATATAGGAATAAAAATGTATAAGCACTTTCGGTTGCCGCCGATTCTAAGTCTAAAGCTAATTTGGTTTGATAATAAGGAACTAATTCTTTCCCGACTGCTTGATCCTGTAAAGTATTCAAATTTTCTCGGGCCACTATTTTGTGTTTTTTTATTCGACCAATTTGAACGGATAAAAAGATTTTTAATTTGATTTTTTGCGTATCTTTTAGGCGAATGTCAAACTGCATTAGTAAAATTTGGTAAAAATAGTCAACAAGTGCGCGATAGTTTTGAAAAGGTAAGTCAATTCCTTCATAAAAATAATAATAGATTTCAAAGGCGCGTAAACGAATATTTATTTCAGACCAAGGGGCTTTGCACTCCGTAAATAAAGATAGCTCATTGGTAAAACCAAGCGTTACTTTTCTCTTTCGATCATAGTATAATGACTGACTCATTCCCCATTGTTTTAACTCATTTGCAGTGGGATTAAAATTTGAATAAAATAAGTTCGAATAAAATATTTTTGAACGGACGGATTTTTGAAAATAGCTGAGACGCAGTCGTTTAATTACTTCTTCGTCGATACCAGAGGCCTCAATATAGCTGTTCTTTTTCTTCATCTCAATGACAGTTGGAATACTTCTTTTAAAAGTCAACTCTTCTTTTAATTTGCTAATCAAAGTCTTTACCTTGTATTCAGAAATAGTCAAAATCTCCATTACTTCCGAGGTATCAATCATATAAGACGGGCTACTATTTAATAATTCTAAAAGATAGATGCAAAGATTGTCGTCAGTTTCTAATAGATAATTATACTTATGCAGCATAACTCGTTCTCCCTATGTAGACAGATTATTTTTCAAGCGATAGTATAGAACATCATTTTATAAAAAACAAGCATACATAGAAACTTTTATGTATGCTTATTTAAAAATTAACCATTTATTTGGCTTCTTTTTTTATATATAGTACTACACTCGAAGCAACAATAAGTAAAAAGATGCCTGCAAGGCCTAAAAACGGATTTTTTGTTTCGCTTGTTTGTGGCAAAGTTTCGGTCGCAGTAGTTTGCACTGCTTTTGTCTTTTTCTTTGTCGTTGGTTTTTTGTTGCTTATTTTTTTAGTAATCGGTGCAGTAGTAGAACTGCTTGTACTTGTTTGTGTCGTTGTTTCCGAATCAGTCGGTGTACTTGTAGACCCGGCGACCGGAGCAGATGTGGAAGAGCTGCTGTTTGACTCTGAACTCGAACTATCCGAATTATTATTTTGGTCAACAGGTGTCGAACTAGATGAGCTACTACTTGGTTCCGTCGTTTCGTCGGAAGTCGATGTTGGTTCCGTCGTTTCGTCGGAAGTCGATGTTGGTTCCGTTGTTTCATCGGAAGTTGATGTTGGTTCCGTTGTTTCATCGGAAGTCGATGTTGGTTCTGTCGTTTCATCGGAAGTCGATGTTGGTTCCGTCGTTTCATCGGAAGTCGATGTTGGTTCCGTCGTGTTTTCGATTGGAACACTTATTGTCGTACTTTCAGACGATGATTCTGAGCTACTTGATTCGCTATTTTTTGTATAGTAATAAGTAATCGTTTGATCTTCTTTGGTGAAGGTAGCTGAATCGGCAGCACGGTTATAATTACTATCAGCACTAGCAGAAACAGAATCATACGTATAGCCTAAAGCCAAAACTTGTGCATCTAATTCTTTTAAATTCGTTTGCGTATCATCAATATCTCCAGAAAATTCTTTGCCAGTAATAATTTCTTCGCCAGTAGCTTTATCGACATATTTTGTTTTGATAACGCCGTATGCATAATAATCAAATTCGTCTATTTGGAACTGTTGAAGATTCTTTTGACCACCAGTCGAAGCAGTTAAACCAAAAGAATAGGAAGTACCTGTTGTCCACGTAGATAAGTCTTTCGACCAGCTTTGTCCATCGTAGGTAATGGTCATGATTTCGGTTTCACCATCATAATCGATCGTAATGTCTTTAAATTGATTATTCTCGGGCTCAGCAATTTGTTTCGCAGGCGCGTCACTGTCACTATATGTTGAAACGATACCTGCATCATCTGTTTTGTAGAAAGCGCCAAAAGGAGTTCCTCGTCCTTGAGCGTTACCAAATAGGCTAGGATCATGATAAAACTTATATCTTGTCGTATCATCCGATTTATTATAGTAGGTATCTAATTTAAAGCCGAAAGCATCAATTAAGCCACCCATCCCGACAGATCCGCCTTTTAGACCAACATCAGTCGTATTCCCATTATGGAAGATAAAGCCAATACCATCTGCCCCGCCATTTATTTGCGATTTATCGCCAAGATTAATTTTTCCTTTTAATGTGAAGCTTTTTGAAATGTCAATTTTATTTTTTAGTAAAGAGTTTCCTGATTTATCATTATCATTTGGAGTCAAAGTTAGAATACCTGTGGAAGGTTCATAAGTAGCATCACCATTAACGCTGAAATAATCTGTAAAATTTTCTTTGGTAATGGTCAGCTGTTCGGATCCTGCAACTGCGGCAACTGCTTTATTTGAATACAAACCAAATGAGATAAGAGCAAATAAGATAAAACCAATTTTTTTATTGACCTTCATGGTAACACTCCTTTTCAGTAATGAAAACATCATAGACTAAAATGAAGCGTTTTTTTGCCGATTTTTTCAAATTTATTTTTTAAATTTACTAAAAAAAAGAAAAAAAAAACAAACTGGAATGCGCTTAGAAAAGGCGGTTTAACAACGTTCGTTTGTTTAAAGGTACCATTTAAAATATAGATGCAATAATGAAAGTTTGTGAAGTAAAATCGAAACAGGGTAGAAGCATACAGAGCTGTTTATTAGCTGTAATACGAGAAAATATTTATTGATAACAGGGGTTATTAATAAATGACAAATAGTAATAGATAAAATGAAACATAAAAATTCGTCCATAAATTACACTTTTAGTTGCTTATTTTTAAATTGCTGAAAGGGATTCATTGAAAAAAGGAAAAAACATGAGTATAATATTGCATAGGAATAGAAGGCACTATTGTAGTGCTTTTTTTGTATAAAGGAGTGAGAACACATGCCAAAAGAGGAACTAGTAACTGGACCAGGTGTGATCCAAATGGTCGCTAATTATATGAGTGAGGAGCATGTTGCGTTTGTTCAAAAGGCATGTGAGTATGCAACGAAGGCTCATGAGGGGCAAGTGAGAAAGTCTGGTGAACCGTATATTATTCATCCGATCCAAGTGGCAGGGATTTTGGCTGAATTACGGATGGATCCACGGACTGTCGCCACCGGATTTTTGCATGATGTCGTTGAAGATACGGAAGTAACTTTAGCTGATTTGAAGCAAGAGTTTGGTGAAGATGTTGCGATGCTAGTGGATGGGGTTACAAAGCTAGGGAAAATTCAGTACAAATCACATGAAGAACAACTAGCAGAAAATCATCGGAAAATGCTGTTAGCAATGGCGCAAGATATTCGGGTCATTATGGTGAAATTAGCCGATCGTTTGCACAATATGCGGACATTGAAACATCTACGTGAAGACAAACAACGTAGAATTGCCCAAGAAACACTTGAAATTTATGCACCCTTAGCGGATCGTTTGGGGATTAGTCGAATTAAGTGGGAATTAGAAGATACGGCTTTGCGTTATTTAAATCCGCGTCAGTATTACCGCATTGTTCATTTGATGCAATCAAAACGAGAAGAACGAGAAGCCTTTGTCAACGAAACAATTGAAGATATTCGCATTGCAACAGAAGATTTGGGCATTTATGCCGAAATTTATGGACGACCTAAGCATATTTATTCGATCTATAAAAAGATGAAAGACAAAAAGAAAGAATTTGGCGAAATCTATGATCTTCTTGCAATCCGTGTTGTCGTGGAGACAATCAAAGACTGTTATGCAGTTTTAGGCGCGATTCATACGCAATGGAAACCAATGCCGGGTCGTTTTAAGGACTATATTGCGATGCCAAAAACGAATTTGTATCAATCGCTGCATACGACCGTGATTGGACCAAGCGGTAATCCGATTGAAGTACAAATTCGAACCCATGAAATGCATGAAATTGCTGAATTTGGGGTGGCAGCACATTGGGCATATAAAGAAGGTAAAACAGATAAAATAGCAGAAAATGGTATGGATCGACAATTAAGCTGGTTTCGTGAGATTATCGAGTTGCAAGATGAAAGCTTCGATGCTTCAGATTTTATGGAGGGTGTGAAAGGTGATATTTTTAGTGACAAAGTCTATGTCTTTACGCCTAAAGGTGATGTGACAGAATTGCCTAAGGGATCTGGACCGTTAGATTTTGCCTATAATATTCATACCGAAATCGGCAATAAAACGACCGGTGCAAAAATCAATGGGAAAATGGTTCCTTTGGATTATAAGCTTAAGATGGGCGATATTATTGAAATTTTGACCTCGCCAAATTCTTTTGGCCCCAGTCGTGACTGGGTAAATATTGTTGCGACAAGCAAAGCAAGAAATAAAATCAAACGGTTTTTCAAGGTTCAAGATCGGGAGATGAATGTTGTTAAAGGTCGGGAACAAATTGAGAAAACCTTACTAGAAAATGAATTTTCACCAAAAGAATTTCTAACAAAAACGAAAATTGCCGAAGTGTTGGAACGTTTTAATTACCATAGTGAAGAAGATTTGTATGCGGCGATTGGATACGGTGAGCTAACAGCACAAGTCGTGTATAATCGGTTGACCGAGAAGGAGCGGCGCGCACTGGAAAAGGAACGCTTGAGGCATGAAGCAGATGAATTAATGAATAATGCTGTTCAAAAGAAAGAACCTGAAAAATTAAAAGTACGTCGCGAAGGCGGAATTGTGATTCAAGGCGTAGATAATTTGTTGGTTCGTTTTAGCCGCTGCTGTAACCCAGTTCCAGGTGATGAGATTGTGGGGTATATCACCAAAGGCCGTGGTATCTCGATTCACCGTAGTGATTGTCCGAATATCACCAGCTCTGAAGAAAATCAAGATCGTCTGATTGAAGTCGAATGGGAAGACAATGCGGCTGTTAACAGTAAAGAATACGATGCTGATTTGGAAGTGTATGGGTACAATCGTTCTGGCTTGCTAAATGATATTTTACAAGTGATCAGTCCAATGACCAAAAATCTTGTCAGTGTGGATGCCAAACCAACCAAAAATCGAATGGCCACGATCCACATCACCCTAGCGATTCAAAATTTAGCGCATCTTGAACGAATTGTGGATAAAGTGAAAATGGTCCCAGATGTTTACAGTGTGAGAAGAACGAAAGGATAAAATTCAGCTATGAAAGTTGTGCTTCAACGCGTCAGTCAAGCGTCAGTTACCATTAATCAAGAAAAAATTGCCGCCATCGGACAAGGCTTGGTTCTTTTGGTGGGGATCAAAGTAGGGGATACCGAGAATGAAGTAGACGACCTTGCTAGAAAAATTAGCCAATTGCGAATCTTTGAAGATGCGCACCAAAAAATGAATTTGAGTATCAAGGAAATAAAGGGCGAAATTCTCTCTATTTCTCAATTTACGCTTTTAGCGACAACGAAAAAAGGCAATCGTCCAAGCTTTATAAATGCTGAAAAAGCTGATCTCGCAATGCAGCTCTATCACCATTTTAACCAGCAATTGCGTCAGTACGAATTGCCTGTTAAGACTGGTGAATTTGGGGCAGATATGCATGTTTCGCTGATTAATGATGGTCCTGTAACGCTGATAATGGATACAGAAAAATAAAGAAAAAGAGCAGCTAATCTGCTCTTTTTTCTTTATTGAATTTTTACTCTGGTACCGACAGCAATTGTAGGCATTTTTTTTGCTTCAACATACAAGGTTCCGGGTAGTTCCGCTGTTGGTGAACCGTCAAATTTGATTGTGATATGCCCGAGTTCATCTAAGTTTTTGCGCACAACACGACCAACAGCTGTAATCGAATAGTTTTCTTTATCAAAGCTTAAAGACATTCCGGGCTGGATAGCTGCTTTGGCTGTTTCTATTTCAATATTGTAGCAATAATCCGCTAAGCTTTCGGGGGCATCTTCTCCAAATAAAATCACGATTTTTTCTTCTTTAAATAATTCCGCCTCTTTGCCAATCTCTTTGACAGTTGTTTCAAATACAGGCATACTACTTCCTCCTAAATCGATTCACATTTTCATTTTAACGATACAAGCCAAAGCTTGCAAGCCAAGCTACCAAGACCCGCGGCGCTCCATTTAAGAAGCGAGAATATAAGACAGAAGGAACTCCTACCTCAACTGTTTCGGCATCTGCTTCTTCTAATCCTAAGCCAACAGGAATAAAATCGCAGGCATTCTGGGTATTGATCGCAAACAGTGCAGGTAAGGCTAATTGTGGGGGGATATTTCCTTTGCCAATTTCGACACCGATTAATGTCCCGATTACTTGTCCAATCACGGCTCCTGGGCCCAATAAGGGTGATAAAAATGGCAGGGAGCAAATGAAGCCAATGAGCATTAACCCAATCACATTTCCGGCTAAAGGGGCCATGATTTTTGCAAAAAGATTACCAATGCCGGATCCCTGAATGATTCCGATCAGTAGCGAAACGAATGCCATAAAGGGAATGACCGTATGAATCATGGTTTGAACACCATTCCGTGCCGACTGGTTGAATGTCGCAACTACTTTACCTGCACCCATACCTATTTTGGCAATAATGCTTGATTTTGTCTGCTGTTCTGTAATTTTTTTACTGGTATCGTATTTAAATTCCCGCTGCTTCTCTCCAAGGGGTTCTTTTTTTTCAATTGATTCACTTGCTACGGAATCAGTCGCTTGGATTTGGTCGATCCCAACGGCGGATACGTAAATACTTTCCGTTATATACTGAGCCAATGGACCGCTTTTACCAGTAGGCACAATATTGATTGTTGGAATGCCTTTTTTGGGATAGATCCCACAGCGGAGCGTTCCGCCACAATCGACAATGGCCAAAGCAACCTCTTCATCGGGAATCGAAGTTTTAAAGCCGTTTACCGCCTCCATGCCCGATAATTCCGCAATTTTATCGACAATCGCCGGTTTTTCACCGCCACCTGTGATATAAATGAATTTATGTTTTTGCGCTGTCGGAGTAATGGTCAAAGGACCGCCAAAACCTCCGTTTCCTTTTTTTACGAGAATACTATGATAGCTTGTCATTTTATCTTTCTCCTTTCTCACTACAAATAAATTTTTATGCAACCAAGTCTTCTGATTGAACAGTTTTGCTTAAGGTAATCCCTTGCTGTTTGCACACGATTGCGGTCGTAAAGTCAGTGGCCCAGCCGCTGATGAAATTCATTACCAAGCCAACGAGTAAATAACGAACTGCAAGTTCCATTGTGTTGAGACCGAGTTTTTCAATTCCTTGTGCAACACCTAACCAAATAAACAATTCTCCCGGATTGATATGCGGGAAAACGCCGTTACTTGTATGACAAAACTGACCTAACGCTGCAAAATAACTTGGTTTATAAAATTCTGGCAAAAAACGCCCTAAGGTAAATGACATCGGATTTCCGAGCATAAATGCAGCGAGAAATGGTAAAACTAAGTAACGAGTAAAGGGATTTTTGGCGGAGACCTGTGCGATATGTGTAACTCTTTCTTCTCCTAAAAAAGCAATCAGCGTATTCATAAAGACCATTAACATTAAAACGACGGGCACAATACTGGTCATCCAACTGATAAAGGTATCTGCTCCTGTTTGAAATAAATTCATAAATCCTTCTGCAAATTTTGTTATAATTGTCATGATTAAAGACTCCTTTTCTTCGTAAATTTGGTTTGAATCTGTTGTTTAATCACGTTAAGTTTGAACAGACCCTCTTTGATAGGAGAAGGTGGGGTTGCTATTTTTTCACCTTGATGGATGCGTTGATAGATTTCTTGCGCGTTTAAGATTGTTTGCTGGGTTAGTTTATTTTCCCTTTGAACTAAAGGGTGTTGTGGCGTAAGCGCAAGAAGATCAATCCCTTCAAATTCAGGAAGCGCTTTAAATTTTGCGAGAACTGAAATTCCTTGCATTTTTGCGCCTTCTAGAATCAGCCCTTGTCCATTGACTGCAAATAGAATAATAGTTCCAGCTTGGATTTTACCGGCTCGACGGCCAATCGCAACTTTTCCTTGTTTTCGGAGCCGTGAGTAGGTTTGGTTGAACTGTTGGATCTGTTTCACCCCCAGCAAGCATTGTAAAAAATAAGCAAGTATGGCGAAAATACCTAAAAGATAGAGTGGTTTCATAGTAGCCAGTCCTTTCGTTTGATTAATGCTAAGAATTCATCTTGACTGTTCAGTTGAAGAATTTCTGTTCGGATGGTCTTTGTTGCAAACATTTTGAGAATTGTATCATACAGTTTGAGTAAGTCTTGTTCACTTTTTTCATCCATACTTTCAGGAATACCTATTAAAAAAACAAATTGAATCTCGCCGTTTTTTGTTTGGATCGGTTGATCTAAAACACCTAAGTAGAAAAGAATTGTTGAAATTTGGTTATTTATTTCGTGCGGGAAGGCAATCCCGTTGTTAAAAATAGTTGTCTGTTTTTTCTCTCTTTTAAAAATTCGTTCTTGGAAAAGGTTGTCGATCAATTTTTCGTGCAGCAGTCGCTCCGTAATTTGTTTTAAGTGGTGTAAGTAGCTCCTTTGACTGGATAGTTTTTCAAAGCGAATGGTAAAAGAACGATGGTCCAAGCGCTGTAGATTATGCAAACGACCCCATTCTGTTTTGAGCCACTTGTCATCAAAAATATTGGTAATTCGGACAATTGGAATTCCAAAGGGTGCTTCTTTTAACGGGACCGTAGTAAAAATGGCAAAGTAATCATTTAAATTCGCATGGGGATATTCGTATTCTGAAAACGGGTCAATTTCAATTTCTGTGCCTAAAATTGATTTAATTTGTCGATTAATTAAGGCTGTTGTGCCCCTTCCAGTACTGCAAATAATAGCGATTTTCTTTTTTGGTTCGTTCTTCGTTTGCCGTAAGATTAATTCAAAATAAATAGCGAGATAACTGATTTCGATCGTAGAAGGCTGGCGTTGAATTAAGCGACCAATTTCTGTAATCCCAACGCGAGCTAGCTCATAGGGAAACGGGTAGTTGTTTTCAATCTCGTTAAAAAATAAATCAGTGGTTTCTAAATGAAAAATCATCCGATTGATTAAAAATAGTAAATGATATTTCATCTCGTTGAACAATTGGGCATCGTCAATATCAAGAACAAAATTACGATGAATCACGCGCATCATACTTTGGAAAATTTTGGCTAGAGCACGATCGTTGATAAATTGTTTGCGAACAAAACCAGTAGTGGTAATCATAATTGGAAAACTAATGAAATCCCTTTCATATTGACCTAAAGTAAGTTGGAAAACAGTTTCGAGCTGGAAGAACAAATTTTCGATTAAGGGATTTTCTCTTGTACAATTGGTATAATGGAGAATTTTTTCTTCAATGAATCGCTTGTGACGCATCCGCGTAATGGTGATATCAAGGACCTTTTTCAATAGGTTAATGTTGATTCGATTTAACTGTTCTGTTGCACTAAGTTTTTCAATTATTTTGTTCATCTCGTGTGTAAGAATGGTTGGATGTCCAAAAAAATCATAGACATGATATAAATAGAGTAAGCGTAAATTAAATTCAGTTCCTTCCAACATTAGACCTTTATTAGGTACACCGGTTAAATGGACGTCAAAATCAGCAATCAATTGTTTTAGCTGTTTGATATCATTGTTTACGGTTCCACGGCTGATTTTTAATTCTTCAGATAAATCATCAATTAAAAGGTATTCTTCTGTGTCTAATAATCTTTTTAATATATAAGAAATTCTCTTGGTTGCGGAGTTAAAATCCAATTCATTTTTTAACGTTCCGTTCATAATTTCTAAAAATAAATCATGGTCAATTATTTGAAGCTCAACCAATCCTTTTATCAAAGTGATGTTGGCAATTCCATAAATTTCTTGATTTAATAATTCAATGCTCTTCTTCGTTGTTTGCACGCTAGCTTGGATCAATTGACTCAATTCCTCAAGATGGACACGTTTGCGCACGATCAATAGCTGTAATATCTGGTACCAACGATTGACAATCGCCAATAGATAACACCTCACTTCTGTTTAGCCTCTTGTTTTTCCTCCTGCTACATTTGTCGTAATTCCGGTAACGTACGAGGAACGTTCGGATAAATAATAACAAACAACATCTGCCACTTCGTTTAACCTGCCGCTTCTGCCCAATGGAATAGTGGTCGTATTTTGATAGCCTGCTCGTAATGCTTCGACAGTTATGCCCCGCGTATAAGCCAGACTTTCTTCATACGCTAGTGTGCGTAAACCAGTTTCTTCCATAATACCCGGCGCAATACCGACAACACGGATACCGTGTTTGCCTAATTCCTTCGCCCATGAGCGCGTAAAACTATTTAAGGCGGCTTTAGTCGCAGCATAGCAGCTCTGTCCTTCTGAACCTTCAAGACCACTTTCAGAGGACATATTGATAATCACTCCTTTCTTTTTCTGAGCCAGAATTCTGCTAACAGCTTGCGCCATCAAGTAAACACCTTTCTGGTTGATTGCTACCATTTTATCAAAAAAAAGATCGGTTAGTTCGTAGGGACTTTGATTTTGTTGCAAGTCTACTAAAAGTCGTGGAATGTTGATGCCCGCATTGTTGACCAAGCCATCCACTGTTCCAAAAGCTTGTACCACCTTTGCAACTCCTCGCTCGACCTCGGCTCGATTGGAAATATCCGCTTGGACAAATAGTAAGTTTTTACTCGCGTATCCATTATCATGGAGATCAAAATTTACCACTTTTGCTTCTTGCTTTAAGAGCTCTTGCACAATTGCTGCTCCAATACCAGACGAACCGCCGGTAACAATGATGACTTTTCCTGAAATTTCTAACCAGTTTCGCATAGAAACACTCCTTTATTTTTGGCTTGCACGATTAGTATAAGAGGGACTAGCAGAAAAATTAATACAGACTTTTGTTTTTAAAAAATCAAAAATCTGTATTAATGAAACAGGTCATTTGAATTAAAATAAGTCTGTCAGAGGAAAAAAGCAAGTGGAACTTGCCAAGCAAAGAGATGCATGAACGAAATATTTGTAAAAAATTAGTGAAAAGGAGCGAAAAAGAATGAAATTTTTACTAGATACTGCAAATCTTGAGGAGATAAAAAAATATGAGGCAATCATTCCCTTGTCAGGAGTGACTTCGAACCCCACCATTGTAAAAAAAGAAGGGAAAATAGCATTTTTTGCACATATGAAAGAAATTCGAGCAATTATTGGAATGGAGCGCTCACTTCATGTTCAAGTTGTAGCTGAAGATTTTTCCGGAATGATGCGAGATGCATACACGATTTTGGAAAAAATTGATCCACATATTTTTATTAAAGTGCCCGTTACTACAGAAGGGATGAAGGCAATCAAAGCGCTGAAAAAGGAAGGAATCCACGTAACGGCAACCGCTATTTATACTAAATTTCAAGCCTATTTAGCTCTTGGGGCAGAAGCAGATTATCTTGCTCCTTATTTTAATCGAATGGAAAATGCTAATATTGATCCGCGCAACGCAATTCGCGAGATGGCACATGAAATCCAGCGAACAAACAGCCAAACCAAAATCTTAGCAGCTAGCTTTAAGAATATAGAGCAGGTAAATACGGCTTTAGAATGCGGAGCACAGGCTGCGACAATGAGTGGCACAATTATCAAACAAGCGTTGACAATGCCGGCAATTGAAAAAGCAGTGGGAGATTTTACTGAAGATTGGGTGCAAATTTTTGGCATAGGAAAAAATATTTCTAATTTATAGCGTGTGAAAAAGGCAAAGGTTAAGCAAGATAGTGAAGGCTGTGCCTAGTTGGCATAAACGTACAATGAAAAATGGAAAAACTGTTCATAAAATACTGTACAAAAATTAGCTTAAATATATAAATAAGCTTGTTCGTATATAGACAAACGTCCCTTTTTATGCTATTGTTCTGTATAAGTAATTAGGGGGTTTTTGTACATGAAAAAAATCAGTATTTCTCTCGTGATACTTGTCTTGTTGGGAATGTGCCAGCCGGCGTTAGCCATTACCGTAGATCTTGGTACGAGTAGCTCAAATGAGGGATCATTAGCAGAAAACGTGACAGAAAGTACGAGCCAGAGTACGAGCGCAAAATCAGAAAGTACAAGTGAGCAAGAAGGAAACACAACACAAACGACGACAGA
>JAATGB010000155.1 GCA_015654945.1 Lactobacillales bacterium
GAAGACAAACAATACAAAACACATATTGCAGAATTAAAAAAACGCGGTGTTCCGGTAGCAGTCTATGCATGGGGAAGAGGTGTAAGCAATGCGGATATGCAAGTAGAGGCAAACTATTTCTATGATCGCGCAAAGAGCTATAACCCGACATTTTGGTTCTTGGATGTAGAAGAAAAAGCAATGAATGATATGCGAGGTGGATGTGAAGCAGACAGAGTTAAACTGAAAAGCCTTGGTGCTAAGAACGTGGGCGTCTATATTGCGAATCATTTAGCGACTGAATTTAATTTAGATATCAGTACGTTTGATGCTCTTTGGGTACCTACATACGGCGCTAATAACGGGCAGTACAACGGATCTAATCCTACGGCATATCCATATACTCAGATTGACATACATCAATATACAAGTGTCGGAAAAATTACAGGATACGCAGGTAGCTTAGATTTAAATCGTTTGACTGGTAAAAGTACTTTAAGTAAGTTCACAGGTGGTTCTACTCCGAATCCAAGCCCGACACCAACACCAAAATTTGCTCACAACGTTGGCGAAAAAGTAATGTTTGGCGGTGTTTTTTTATCGTCAGCGCAAGCAGCTACCGCTAAAGCAAACAATGGTTATACACCCGCTTCAAAATTGCAAAGAAACAATGGTACGATCACACAACAGTTAAAGACAAATAATGTTTCTACTTATTTGATCGATAACAGTTTTGGTTGGATAAACGATGGCGATATTGTAGGCAATAATCAAACGAGTGTGGCACAGTATTACACAATAGCCAGCGGCGATAATTTATCTGCTATAGCAAAGAAATACGGTACTACCGTTGCACAACTTCAAAACTGGAACAACATTTCAAATCCCAATTTGATCTATGCTAATCAAAAAATTAGAGTAAAATAAAAATACCCTCGCCATTTTGGCGGGGGCTTTTTTGTGTTACGCAAAAATATCAATACTACAATATTTTAGATTAAGGGTAAAACTTGTTACGTTAACACAAGTAAACATTTACACTACAAAATATTAGATTAAGGTGTGTTACACTAATGATAGTTTAGAAATTTGTACTACAATATTTTAGATTAAATCATATTAACTACTTACATAATAATAAAAGCGTTTTTATTTGTCAAGCATAATCTATAAATTTTGGTGGATCGCTTAAAACAGTTTCTTGTTCCTCTTCATTTAATTGTCGGAAATCATCGTTGTTGAACAAAAAATCTTTAAAATCTTGTTCTAACGATTCGTCAAAATTTTTTATTTCTGGTTCGTTTCTAATCAATTCACAATCGTTGTCTTCCGAAAATGATCCATCGTTATCATATTTTACATCTTTCAATTCATCTAAGCCTTCCACGTTTTCTTCCCACATTTTTTCAACTGCACGATTCATTTTTTCTGGCGCCCAACTTTTCGATGGCGCACGTTTTTTATTTCTTTTATTCTGTAATTCTAAAGCTTTTTCACAAAAATATTCTTTGCTAGTCAGTAGCGGGTCAACGTATTGTTCAAATTCTTTAAATTTCATTTCTGCAATCCTTCTTTCTGTTCATTTATTAATTATACGAATATATGTTCGGTTTGTCTAGATGTAAATATTTGCTTACATTTTGCCCACTCTGGAATTGAGTTTAATCGAATACAATAGAACGCAAAAAAAGTTATTAACAAATTAAACATACTTATAAACTTTGCTGCAAGACCGTCTATAGGATATTAATAGTAGACGGTTGAAAACAATTGAAGTTAAATTATATTATCAATATTATAAGAAGCCTTCATGGCAATTTTGAAAATGGATGACGACGAACCGAAGAAATAGGACTTGGGAAATAAAAAGTACTGTTAATAAATTCGTTTTGAACCGTCCCCCTAAATTTGACTAAAAGTCCAATTTGGGAGGACGGTTCATTTTACTTAAATTTAAAATAGTGCTTCTTTTCTTGGAACGCTGAACGAGATTATCTATTTGAATTAAAGTTAAAACTAATATAAGTGGAGTATAAGCATAGTAAAACTACTGATGACAGAAATGAAAGAAGGCTTGGTTAAGAGGAGTTTTACCGGAAAGCTCAGCCATAATTTTTTCGGTTAGCATGTAGACAGTCACGTAAGAAAGACGGATTAATACAAATTAGTACGAGCATCGTTCTTACGTGATTGCTTAAGAAGGGAAAATTTAATAGAGACCAAAACTTAGAATCCAAGCAACAACAACTGCTACAGGTCCTGTTAGCAGTCTGGAGAATAGAACTGCTGGAACCCCGATCTCAACGGTATACGGTTTTGCTTCTGAAAGTGTAAGCCCAACTGGAATAAAGTCACAGCCAGCTTGAGCATTGATCGCAAACAAAGCAGGAAGAGCCATCGTTGGGGGAATGTTTCCTTTCCCAATTTCGACACCTAATAGGACACCAACAACTTGCGCAATAACTGCTCCTGGGCCTAAAACAGGCGAGAGTATGGGGATGGTACAAATAAGAGATAGAATGATTAGACCAAAGATATTTCCAGTTAAGGGTTTGACACCATTTGCAATGAGATTACCAATCCCAGTATAATTTATAAGGCCAACAAGCATACTTACAAATGCCATAAAGGGAAGAATATTTTTAATCACAGTATCAATTGTATCACGACCGGCTTGATAAAAAATCCCGACAACATTTCCCACTGCCCGACCGATCTGATTAATAAAGTTCCCTAGTTTTTTTCCTGATGAGTGTTTATTTGTTTCTTCTGGTTCTTCTTGTCCTACTTTATTTTGTGAAACTGGCGGCTGAACAGAATTCGGAGTTTCATTCACCGATTCAGCTTCATAATTAGGGATCAGGCTGACTTCATTGACAGAAACACCGGAAACAAAGTTTTGTTCATTCATAAACTTAGCCAATGGACCAGAGGGGGAGATGGGATGGAGATCAATCGTTTTAACACCTAATTTAGGATAAACACCACAGCGTGCTGTTCCACCGCAATCCACAACTGCTGCGATCATGTTTTCAGGTTCCACTTTTTCTTTAAAACCATCTTTCGCCTCCACACCCAATAAATCAGCAATTTTTTGGGCAACCGGATGGATACCACCGCCTGTTATGGAAGCAATGTAAATTTGGGTATCTGTTTCTTGAAGATCAAGTGGTCCGCCCCAACCATTCTTTCCTTTTACAACGTTTACAATTTTACGCATTAGTTCTACCTCACTTTCTTCCTAATTTTGTTCTTTCCACATCATTTTGGTCAAGGTTTCAGTGCAAATTCCTCGGAATAGAATAACGATTAAGCCAGCTAAAAAGTAACGTACGGCTAAAGGTGCTGTGGCTAAACCTAATGTAGTTAACCCAGATGAAATTCCGGTCCAAACAAAGAGCTCGCCAGCGTTAGCATGGGGAAATAATCCCGTGATCGGATGTACAAAAGAAACCGCGGAATCGTAAAAAGCAGGCTTTTGTTTTTCTTCCAAAAATTGGCCAAAAGAATAACACATTGGATTGGTCATAAAGAATACAGCCAACAAAGGAAAAACGGTGTATCTTAAAATGATATTTTTAGTACATTTTCTTGCGAATCTAGTTACTCGATCTTCACCAATCAGCTTTGTTAAAGCATTTACAAATGTTAGCAACACGATCAAAGTTGGCAAAATTCCAGTGACTAAGCTAGTGAAATTTTCACCACCCGCATTAAAAATTCCAATAAATCCTTCTGCAAGTTTAACTATAAAATTCATATATGTTCCTCCATTCATTTTATTTTTATTGACTAGCTTATGGCTAATGAGGGTAATTTGGCTTTTTCTCTTTCAACATTAATATGTTTTATTGCTTGCTCAAAAGCTAGTCGTTCTTTTTGGTGCCGGAGCATTGAATAACTTTCTTGGACATTTCTACCAATTAAGTTGCTAATACGATGAAATGTTGCCAGAGAAGTCATTCCTTTCATTTCCCTAATATCAATTATTTGGCCTAATTTATCAGTAACAACCATTAACATAAAACCTCGACCCGCATTAAATTTTGCTCTGCCAATTCCCACGCCCAAATGACCGTTAGTGTGCTTTTGTAAATCCTTCAAAGTGAAATTGATCTGTCTGTTTTGTTTCATTGAGATTAGTACTTGTAAAGTGGAACAAAGAAATAAAACTAAAAATAACAACATATACTGCATATACATTCCTCCTTTGTTTTGTAAGCGCTATCTTTCATCGGCTATGTTACTCATAATTTACCGACAAGTCAACAAGATATTAACAAAAATTATGTTCTTTCACATATGTTATATTTGTGAAAAAAAAAACATTAAGAGAGGGAGAATATTGAATAAACAAGGAATAGTAATAACATTTGTTCCAATATATTAGTAGCTATTGACAGCGCTACCATAAAAAAATAAGATTTAGATGTATCAAATGATAATGTAAAGAACATATGCTAAGGAGGAAAGGTTATGACAATTTATCAAGAATTGATTGAAAGAGAAAAAGAGGGCAATCCGATCAAAGTGGGTGTGATTGGCGCTGGTCAGATGGGATATGGAATGATTTCGCAAATTGCTACTATTCCAGGAATGGTTGTTGCTGGAGTTGCCGATATTCGTTTAGAAAATGCTCAAAAAGCTGTTGATGCGTATCATTCATTCTCTAATAAAAAAGAAAAAATCGTAGTTTCCAATAATTTTAAAGAAGTAATTCAGTCCAGCGAAGTAGAAGTAGTTGTCGATGCAACAGGAGTCACTGAAGCAGGAGCCAAAATCGCTTTGGAAACATTATTGGCGAAAAAAAACTTGGTTTTATTAAATGTTGAAATTGATATTACGATCGGACCACTTATGAATCAATTATATCAATCGGCTGGACTAGTATATACCGGATCTGATGGCGATGAGCCGGCTGTAACGACAGCACTTTTTGAGTTTGCTAAAACGATGGGAATGGAAGTTCTTGTTGCTGGAAAAGGTAAAAATAATAAACTAAAAACAACTGCGAACCCAGACTCTTGCAAAAAAGAAGCAGCAAGTAAAAAAATGTCACCGCACATGCTAGCGGCTTTTCAGGATGGCACTAAAACGATGGCTGAAATGAATTTACTCTCGAATGCAATTGGATTTGTTCCAGATAAAGTTGGTATGCATGGAATTTCTGGAACAGTTGATTCAATTATCAACGATTTGGATTTAAAAGAAAATGGCGGAATTCTGGACAAATTAGGTGTCGTTGAGTATGTTGATGGGATTGCTCCGGGAGTTTTTGTCATCGTAAAAGGACAAAACGAAGGAGTAAAACAAGAAATGAATTATTTGATGAAAAAAGGAGAGAGAGAGCATCATATTTTGTATCGTCCGTTCCATTTAGCTAGTCTGGAAACACCTCTGACTATTGCGAAAGCAGTGCTTAATCATGACCATGCTATCATCCCTTTAGGCGCACCCATATCAGAAACCGTTGCTTGTGCGAAAAAAGAGATCAAGGCAGGAGAAAAGATTGATGGAATCGGTGGCTATTGTGTTCGGGGAGTATTGGAAACCCATGCTGATATGATAGCGAATGCGCATATTCCGGTAGGATTGATTTCTGGGAATGTTGTAGCGAAAAAAGATATCAAAACGGATTCTTTGTTGACAGAGGAAGACATTGAGCTTGATACACGAACCACTGTTTGGAAATTACGTAAGCTACAGGATGAAACGTTTTAAATAAACCTATTTGGAGGGAAAACAATGGTCAAATCAATAGTAAAAGAAATTGGCGAGCTGGCCTTTTTTGAAGATGAGCCGATTTTGATTCTTTTTAATACAACCGCACCAAATGGCTTACGTGAAGTTTGTGTTATTCATGATTTTGAAGATGTGCCAGAGCGCAACATGTTAAAAAAAGGTAGTAAAATATTTTTTGATGATCAGGAATATACAGTTGTCGATATTGGCAACGTAGCGAATGAAACTCTATTTGATTTAGGACATATTTCTTTATATTTCGACCTTCCAGAAGGTGAGCAAGTTTTACCTGGTTCCGCAGCTTTATACCCAAATAAAGTTCCTCAAATTAAAGTAGGAACAACAATTAAATTTATAAAATAGTAGCGAGATATAAGGAGACAAGAGTATGAGTTATGCAGATGATAAAAGACTGTTAGTTGAAATTGCCCATATGTACTATGATGATGGGGCAAAACAGGAGGAAGTTGCCGCCAAATTTAATATTAGTCGTTCTCTTGTTTCTAAATATCTTTCTAGAGCGAAAAGCTTAGGTTTGGTTGAGATTATTGTTCATGATGAGCAGTTACATCCGTACAGAGATTTGGAAAACAAGCTGAAAAGACTGTTCTCTCTGCGAGAAGTTATTTGTGTTCAGTCAGTTGATTCTGGGGAGCAGCTAAAAAAAAGAATTGCTAGTGCGGCTTCTAAATATTTTGCTAGAATGATCAAACAAGATTCTCTTGTTGGTGTCTCAGCCGGAACTACAGTACAGGAGGTTGCACAATGTTTTTCACCAGCATTACAATTGCCTAAAGCAACGTTTGTACCCATGGTGGGCGGTTTAGGTATTCAACATACCGATATTCAAGCCAATGTGATTTGTGATATTTTTGCGAAGCAATGCGGTGGGATCCAGCAAGGACTTCATGCGCCTATTATGGTTGATTCTAAGGAAGCACGTAAGGTTTTTATGGAGCAATCCTTCATCAAGGAGGTCTTTAATAAGGCAAAAAAAGCTGATATTGCTCTAGTTGGCATCGGTGGGTTACCGGTATATTCCACCATGACCAAAGCCTACATGAGTAATTTTTCTATTCAAGAATTCGATTTAAACCTACCCGAAATTGTTGGGGATATTTGCTATAATTTTATCGATGACAACGGCGAGACGATCGATTGTGAGTGGAATAAGCATGTACTGAACATAGGAATCGAAGAACTAAAAAAAATTCCGACGGTCATTGGAGTTGCAGGTGGGAAGGATAAACTAAGAGCAATCCATTCTGCGCTGAAAGGGCAATTAATCAATGTTTTAATTACGGATGCAGATACAGTGAAAGCCATTTTGGAATAAGCATAAAAAAGCCGTTAATGGTAGTGATTCTGTCGGTCATTACTTCGGCATTACTGAGAGAAGGAAAAAACACATGCTCGTAACGTCAAAAGAAATATTAATTACCGCTAAAAAAAAGAAATATGCAGTACCCGCGCCAAATTTTATTGACTTGGATTCTGCAAGGACATATGTAAGTGTAGCTGAAAAATACAAGCAACCAATATTTTTGGCTTTTGCGCAAGCCCATCAGGCGTTTATTTCTTTAGAAGAAGCAGCGCTGATTGGAAAGTTTCTAGCAGAAAAAGTGCAAGTTCCGATTGTGCTACATTTGGATCATGGAACGGATGAAACCTATCTTAAAAAAGCAATTGATCTAGGTTTTACTTCCGTCATGATTGATGCTTCAATGGCTTCTTTTGAAGAAAATGTTCGTCGTACACAAAGCGTCGTTAAATATGCCCATGAACGCGGGGTGGTGGTTGAAGCTGAAATCGGCCACGTAGGTTCAGGTGAAAATTATGAAAATCACGATCACAGCGACTCGATTTACACTGAAGTCAAAGATGCGATTGCATTTGTGGAATATACTGGAGTGGATTCATTGGCGGTTTCAATCGGAACTGCTCATGGCCATTATAAAGGAAAACCAATTTTAAGCTTTGAACGATTGCACGAGATCAGCCAAGCTATTGAGACTCCTCTGGTACTTCATGGGGGTTCAGGTTCAGGCGATGCCAATCTACATCGTTGTGCAACGGAAGGAATTAGTAAAATTAATATATTTACCGATTTTTTAGTCGGGGCGATGAACGAAATTCATTCAAGTCAGCCAGAGGATTATTTGGCTTTGAAACAAGGGGCTAACCATGGAATGGCAGCGGTTCTTGAACATTATCTTAAAATTTTTTCAAATAATGAGTTTCAATAAGGAGAAGAAATTAATGGAAAAAATAACAATTAGGCGGCCTTTTTTTACAGTTAATCCCAAAGTGTATTTGTATGGGAAAAAAATTTTAGATTTGGCTGTGTATACGGATCAATTAGCTGAAAAATATGATATCGATGTTTTCTTTACTGTTCCAGCAGTAGATATTCCTATTGTTAAAGAGGCAACAAAAAAAATAATTATTACTGCACAGCATTTAGATGGTATTCTTCCTGGAAAAGGAATGGGCTGTATGGTGCCGGAAGCATTAAAAGAAGC
>JAATGB010000103.1 GCA_015654945.1 Lactobacillales bacterium
ACCGCGAAGCAACGACAAATATAAAAGTAGGTGAGGAGTATATGCAGATGAAACAACTGGATATAAATGGCATTTTAGATGAGCAAATTATGGGTGTTAAGCTTTCAGCAAAAACCAAACCAGAAGCGATCACGCAGCTCGCGCAACTTCTTTTAGACAAAGGGTACATTTCAGATATGAAGTCCTTTGAAAAAGATATCTACTACAGAGAATCTTTAGGCAAGACGGGAATTGGCAACTTTATTGCCATTCCTCATGGGCAAAGTGAAAGCGTTGTCAAAAATGGTATTGCGATTGGCGCTTTTGAACAGGAAATTCCTTGGGAAAGCTTGGATGAAAAGCCTGTCCGAATTGTCTGTTTGTTTTGTGTCAAAGCTGGCGATGGTGGTGAAAATGAGCATTTACGAATGTTGGCATCATTAGCGGGAAAATTAGGGAAGGATGAAGTGGTCGAAAAGTTACTTGCAGCGCAAACGGTAGCAGAAATCAAAGAAACATTTTTATAAAAAATGAAGGAGGGATTGAAAATGAATATTGTCGGAATCGCTGCATGTACAGCGGGAATTGCCCATACGTATATTGCCAAAGAAAAATTAGTTACGGCCGCTCAAAAAGCAGGTCATCAGATTCATGTCGAAACACAAGGGACGATTGGTACAGAAGATACAATTCCTGCAGAAGCGCTTCGAGATGCGGATGTAGCAGTGATTGTAGCAGATGTAAAGGTCAGTGGTCGAGAACGTTTTAAAGAGTTGAAAGTGATTGAGGTACCCACAGAATTAGTGATTAAGTCGCCAAATAAATTTATCGAAAAAGTGGAAGAAATCGTAAAGAAAGGGTGAAAAGTGGATGGTTCAAGAAAAGCACAACGGGAAAGTGTTTAACAATTTAAAGCAGCATGCATTAACCGCAATTTCTTATTTGATTCCAGTCGTTGTAAGTGGAGGATTTATGCTGGCACTTGGTAGCTTATTGGGTGGATCAACGATCGCGAGCATCAAGGATCCCTATAACTTCTTTGATGTCATGTATACAATGGGTGGCTTGGTATTAGGTATGTTGCCTGTGGTAATTGGAACGGGAATTGCATTTTCAATTGCAGATAAGCCAGGAATTGCGCCAGGGTTTTTGGTGGGAATGATTTCCATTAATATGAATGCTGGCTTTATTGGTGGCTTTATTGGGGGGTACATTGCCGGCTATCTTACTAAATTTTTAAAGGACAAATTAAAGGTTCCGGCTTGGGCAGAAGGCTTAAAGCCGATGCTAATCATTCCTTTTATTTCGTCATTGGCAATTGGTTTGATCATGTATTTTATTTTAGGGATTCCGATCGCTACTTTGACAGATGCACTGAATAATTTCTTACGTGGCTTAGACACCAGTCAAAAATTAATGTTTGGCTTGATTGTTGGTGTTTTATCGGCAGTAGACTATGGTGGACCGATTAATAAAGTGGTCTTTGCTTTCTTGCTCTCACTCCAATCCGATGGAATCAATGAGCCGATGGCTGTTCTGATGCTGGCTTCAATGGTCACGCCATTTGGGATGACTATGGCGTATTTTTTCCAAAAGGTTTTCCACAAAAACATTTATACACGGATGGAAGTTGAAACGTTAAAAACGGCCTTTCCAATGGGTGTCTGTATGATTACCGAAGGGTGTTATCCGATTATCTTTAATGATTTATGGCGCTGTATTCTTTCGACGGGAATTGGTGCCGGCGTTGGGGGAGCGCTAAGTATGATTTGGAATGTCGGCTCCCCGGTTCCTCATGGCGGATTATTTGCCATGATTACGATGACGAATCCGATCCAATGGTTTGTGGCGTTAATGATTGGCTCACTCGTTGTCGCGGTGATTTTATTTATCTTGAAAAAACCCGTTGATATTGATGAAGTCAAAGAAATTCAAGCAAAAGATGAAAAAGATGTTGATTTTAGTGAATTAAAAATTAGCTAATTTAGATGGAGGTTTGAACATGAGTGAAGTAACAGATTCATATAAAAAAAGAGTGATTGAGATCTATAAAAAGTCAAATATTGTGTTAACGGAAGCAGAATTACAAGCAATTGATTATGCTGACTTTGGTTTAGAAAACATTGAGGAAGAAGCCTTAAATTTAATTTTATATGTGAACAATGAGCGCTATTGTGCCAAAGAAATGGTTTTATTACCAAATCAAACTTGTCCAGAGCATGTGCATCCTGATTGGGAAGGTCATGAAGGCAAACAAGAAACCTTTCGCTGTCGCTGGGGAGAAGTGTACCTTTATTTAGAAGCAGAAGGAATGCTGAATCCAGCAGAAATCAGCGTGACACTACCAGAAAAAAATCGACAATATTATACGGCGAGTAAGGAGCTACATCTTTTACCGGGAGAACAATTTACCATTTCGCCTCGGACGAAGCATTGGTTTAAAGCCGGTAAGGAAGGCGCAGTGATAAGTGAGTTTTCTTCGCCAAGCTTTGATGAATTTGATATCTTTACAAATCCCAATGTAAAACGAGATATTCGGGATCGAAAATAGTGATAACTAGTTGGAGCACTTTTCAAATAGCAGAATTCTGTTTCGTAAAGTGCTCTAGCTCATTTTATCTTTGGGGGAATACAACGTGAAAAAAATAATGAATGCAGCTGATACTTTGGTAGAAGACATGTTAGCAGGCTATGTGTCTGCTGAACACGATCGTGTTGCCATATCAAAGGAGCATCCGCGAGTACTCTATAAAAAACAAAAAAAAACGGGGAAAGTAGGAATCGTAAGCGGCGGTGGAAGTGGTCATGAGCCGTTGTTTTTTGGTTTGTTAGGTGAAAATCTTGTTGATTCAGTGGCAATTGGGAATTTATTTGCCGCACCGACCCCGAATGCCGTTCTTGCTGCCATTAAAGAAGCTGATCAAGGAGCAGGTGTGATTTGTCTTTTCGGTAATTATGCCGGTGATGTCTTAAATTTTGATATGGGGGTAGAATTAGCTGATTTTGAAGAAATCACAGCATTGAATTTGCCGATTGCGGATGATGTGGCTTCGGCGGATCAGCGGCATCAGAGTGAAAGACGCGGGATTGCAGGTGATCTTTTTGTCCTGAAAGAAGTTGCGGCCGCCGCCGCTAAAGGCTATTCATTAGAAGCCTGCTATCAAATTGGTTTAGCAGCTAATTCACGAACTTTTTCATTGGGCGTTGGCATAGAGCCGGGAACTAATCCGATAAATGGGAAGAAAAATTTTGAGCTAGCAGCCAATGAAATTGAATTTGGGTTGGGGATCCACGGCGAGCCCGGAATTGAAAAAATGCCATTGGTCTCTGCTCATAAATTAGTCGGAAAAATGATGGCGCGGCTGTTACTTGAATTGCAGGACTATGCGGAACAAGAATTACTGGTATGTGTGAATGGCTTAGGTGCGACGACTATGATGGAGCTCTATATTGTCAATAAAGAAGTCAGTCAGCTTTTACAACAAGCAGGCTATCATGTATCCGATACAGTGGTCGATAGTATCTGTACAACGCAAGAAATGGCTGGCTTTTCGATTACTTTGCACGTACTAAATGAGGAATTAAAAGAGCTGTATCAAATGGAAGCTTTTAGTTCCTGTTATTTTCATAAGGAGGTGGATCAATGAAAACACTCACTGTACAAGAAGCCCATGGAATGTTGAAAAAAATTGCTAATGAGTGGATCAATCACGAAGAGCAGTTAGGCGAAATTGATCGAAAGATTGGCGATGGCGATCATGGAATTGGGATGGCAAATGGTGCGAGGGCTATTTTACAGAACGTAACCGAAACAGACGAAAAAAACCTAGCAAACTTATTTAAACAAGCAGGTATGGCAATGATGGAATCGATGGGTGGTGCTTCTGGTGTAATTTTTAGTGCGCTGTTTTTGGGAGTGGCGAAAGCGGCAAAAAAACAAGAAGTTCTGACAGTTGAAGTGTTGGCAAGCGGCATGGAAAACGCAGTTAAAGAGATTAAGCAAAGAGGCAAAGCCGCTGTTGGTGATAAAACCATGTTAGATGCATTGGTTCCCGCCAGTGAAGCCTTGTCCGCGGATCATTCACGAGATTTTGTGAGCGCTTTGGCAATTGCTCGTGAAAAAGCAGCCGAAGGTGTCGAACAAACCAAACGGTATCCTGCTAAGCATGGGCGCTCCAAATTTTTAGGAGAGCGGGCAATCGGTTTTCAAGATGCCGGCGCGACTTCTGTAGCTCTTATGTGTCAAGCGATGTACGACTACGTAAAGGAGGAAGAAAAATGAAAATAGGATTTGGAGCCGATGGCAATGCGGTTGCCTTTAAAGATGAATTAAAAAAATATGCTGCTGATCTTGGCTATGATGTTACAGATTATGGCGTATTTGCTGATCAGCCAGCCGATTACCCTTCGATTGCCTTTACGGTTGCAGAAGCAATCAAAAAAGAAGAGATTCAACGTGGTATCTTATGCTGTGGTACGGGAATTGGCATGGCGATTGCCGCCAATAAGGTACCGGGAATTCGGGCAGCACAATTAACGGATGTCTACTCGGCGGAACGAGCACAATTAAGTAATAATGCGCAAATCGCAACATTTGGTGCATTTGTACAAGGGATTGATTCAGCAAAATTACTTTTGAAAGAATATTTATCCCATAGCTTTGAAGCCGGTACTCGTTCAGAGCGAAAGATTGATCAAATTTCCGAGTATGAACAAAAACATGAGTCATCAGAAGAGGTATGAAATGAGAAAGCCAGTCGTCGGAATTAGTTTAAAGATTTATATGAATAGAAGGAAAGAAGCAAAGCAATATATTGAACAATTAAAAGCAGTGTGTACGGACATTTCTTCAGCTGATTTATTTTTATTTCCAAGTATGGGAACAATAAGCGTTGCAAGTGAAATTTTACAAAATACACCGCTGCATTTTGGTTCACAAAATATTGCCGCAATTGAAAATGGGGCGTTAACAGGCGAGTTTTCGGTTGAGTCCTTGGTTGATCTAAATGGTAGCTATGTTGAGCTTGGCCATGCAGAAAGACGGCAAAATTTTAACGAAACAGATCAAATGATTCAACAAAAAATAAAAATCGCTTTTGCAAACCAGCTGATTCCCGTGGTCTGTATCGGAGAATCGGCAGCGGAAAAACAGACCGTTAAAAGCCATTTGAAAGCACAATTGGCAGCTGACTTTCAAGGAATTCCTTCGACACAATTAGTGCAAGCGATTATCGCATATGAACCGATCTGGGCAATTGGTCAAAAAGAAGCGGCTTCATCAGAATATGTACATCAAGCTCACGGATTTATTCGCGCAGCATTGACCGAATTGTATGGCGAAAAAGTAGCCCAAGCCATCCGCATTATTTACGGTGGTTCTGTGAGCAAAGAAAATGCCGCAGCGCTTGTCAATGACGAAAATGTGGATGGTGTCTTTGTTGGTCGTTTTGGGCATGATCCTGCTAATTTCAAAAAAATTGTGGAAATTATTTCCGAAATAAAAGGAGGTCGATAAAATGAAATTTTTTCTTGATACCGCAAATCTGGCAGAAATTAAACGGATCAATGAATTAGGCTTAGTCGATGGCGTGACGACAAATCCCACGATTATTGCCCAAGAAAACCGTGATTTTGAAACCGTTATTAAAGAAATCTGTGCCCTAGTTGATGGACCAGTCAGCGCCGAGGTTGTTAGCTTGGAAACGGAGGGCATGGTAAAAGAAGCGCAGGAACTGGTTCGGTGGGCCACGAATGTTGTTGTTAAAATTCCGATGACAGAAGCAGGTCTAAAAGCGGTTCATCAATTAAGCAAACTCGGAATTAAGACCAATGTAACGTTGATCTTTACGGTTGCTCAAGGCTTAATGGCGGCAAAGGCAGGTGCAACCTATATTAGCCCGTTTTTAGGCAGACTAGATGATATTGGAATGGAAAGCCTGCTTTTAATTCAGAGCTTACGGCAAGTTTTGGATAACTATGGCTACCAAACAGAAATTATCGCTGCAAGTATCAGGAATTTAACTCATGTTGAGAAAGTAGCCGAAGCGGGTACGGATATTGCCACGATTCCGGGAACGCTTTTTCCCAAGCTGTGGTCGCATCCACTGACTGATTTAGGCATCACACGTTTTATGAAAGATTGGGAGGCTTTTCAAAATAACTAGAAAATTGACAGTCATAGTGTGAATAGGGAGGTGAAAAAATGGAAGATCGAAAACCAGTTGTTGCCATGAGCTGGGCGATGCAACAAAATACCCAAGAAAAAGCACAGAAATTTGCGCAAGAGTTGCTTTCATTGTTAAAGAAAGAGAACCAGGTTGAAAAAATTCTTTTTCCCTCAATGGGCATGATTTACCCGGTTGCACATGTTTTAAAAGGAACCGAAATTGCCATTGGTGCTCAAAATATCGCGCCGGTTGCCCACGGTTTTTATTCAGGGGAATATTCAGTTGAATCTTTGGTGGATATTCAGGGGAAATATGTTGAGCTTGGTCACTGGGAGCGCAGAAAACTGTTCCATGAAACCGAAGAAGCAATTAATCAAAAAGTGCGGCTTGCTTTAGACAAAAATGTGACACCTATTTTATGTGTGGGCGAGTTGGCAGAAAATGGAAATGTGCAAATGGTTCATGACTATATTTACCGTCAATTATGGAATGACTTATATAAAGTCGCTTCGCAAAAGTCTACCGAAATAATCATTGCATATACGCCCATGTGGGCAGTTGGCAAAAGCCGCGCTTCAAATGTACCGCATATTCATGAGGTGGGAACGTTTATTCGACAAACAATCGTTGAATTTTTTGGTGAAAAAGCAGGCAATAACGTGCGGATTATTTATGGCGGTTCAGTCAGTCCAGAAAATGCGCGCTTAATTGTGCGCAACGAAAACATTGATGGCGTTCTTGTTGGTCGTTTTGGTAGTGAGCCAGCCAGATTTGCGGAAGTCGTTCACGTAGTCGCAGAAAATAACCATAAAAAATTTGATTTTTAGCGCAATTTCATCCAGTACTTGTGCGCGCATAGAAAATAAGGAAGTAGAAGGTGGGATGGATATGAGCATTCAAAAAAAAGTCATTGATCCGGAGAAAAATGTAAACGAATATACGTTAGATAATGGTTACATGAAGGTCTCTGTTTTAAATTATGGTGGAATTATTACGAAAATTATCTTTCCTGATAAAAAAGGGAAGCTGATTAATTGTGTTCTTGATTACGCTGATTATACGCTATATATTGAAAATCCGCTCTTTTTAGGTGCCGTTATTGGACCAGTCGCTGGCAGAATTCAGCGAGCAACCTTTGAACTGGATCAAACCAAGTATTCTTTGGAGGCAAACGATCAGAGCAATCATTTGCATGGTGGCAGTCAAGGGTTTCATAGACAATTTTTCCAAGTAGATCTGGTAGAATCAGTAAAGAAAGACCAGCTTGTTTTGTCTTTACGCCAGCATTCAACGCCGGGTTATCCGGGTAGTTTGGATTTTCAGGTGACGTATACGTTAGATGCAAATAATTGCTTGACAATTTTATATGCAGCAAAAGCAACCGAAAAAACAGTATTATCGCCAACCAATCATACGTATTTTAACTTAAATGCGACAGCAGAAACGATCGCTAATCATACATTGACCATTGATGCGCGTTATGTACAAGAAATTACCACAGGAACAGTGCCGACAGGGAATTATCTGGATCTGACGTTAGCTGAAAATCAAGCTCTACGATTAAAAGGAGAAATGCTAGACAAGAATTTGAAAGGGAACCATCCGCAACTGACATTAGGTGCTGGCGGCATTGATTTAGCCTATGTATTAGATCATGATGCTGAAGTTTGTGCGCGTTTAAAAAATGAAACAACCGGAATTGAGCTGCAAATGACGACTACGGAAGAAAGTGTGGTCGTTTATACAGGAAATAACATTGCGCCAAATCACTATTCTTCAAGTAAAGGAATCATTGCCAAATATGGCGGGGTGACATTGGAAACACAGGCATTACCTGATAAGGTTCATCAATCTGATCGGACGGGTGTCCTTTTGCTGCCAAATGAACCATACAGGAGTCAGACTTCTTTGCAATTTTTACATTTTTAACACAGGGGAATGCTCATTAGTAGAAGGGAGGAAAATAGAATGGAATATGTAATTGGTTTGGATCTGGGTACGAGTGGGCTCAAAGCACTAGTTGTGAACAAAGCCGGAAATGTTGTGGATCATGCAACCGCAACCTATCCGCTTTCTGCTCCATATTCGGGCTTTAGTGAGCAAAATCCAACAGATTGGTTGAAAGCAGCGAAAAAAGTCATTGGCGAACTTGCTGTTAGAAATCAAGCAATGAGAAAGAACGTTGTTGGAATCAGCATTTCTGGTCAAATGCACAGTTTGGTTTTACTGGATGAAAAGAAGCAACCGCTACGACCGGCCATTTTATGGAATGATGTGCGCACAACTGCTCAATGCCAAAAAATTAGCCAGTTAGCCGGAAAGCAGGTGTTAGCGACGACAAAGAATCGTGCGCTAGAAGGATTTACGTTGCCCAAACTATTATGGGTGAAAGAAAATGAACCGGAAGTATGGCGACAGGCTGCGACTTTTCTATTGCCGAAGGACTATCTTGGTTATTGGTTCACTGGATCGATCCAAACAGACTATTCCGACGCGGCAGGCACCCTCCTATTAGATGTCAGAAAGCAAGCATGGGATTGGCAGCTTGCGGAGTTATTTGAAATACCGCGGAAGATTTTTCCAAAACTGGTTCAATCAATGAGTTGTATTGGTACAATTCGTGCCGAATTGGCAGAAGAGCTAGGGCTTTCACCTAAGGTTAAGGTATTTGCTGGTGGCGCTGATAATGCGTGTGCCGCACTGGGAGCTGGAATTATCACGACTGAAATTGGACTGGTAAGTATCGGTACTTCAGGTGTTTTTTTAGCGTTTGAAGGCAAAGAGCAGCAAAATTATCAAGGTAAACTCCATTATTTTAATCATGTCGTTCCTGACTGTTATTATTCGATGGGCGTAACTTTAGCTGCTGGTCAAAGTCTCAGCTGGTTCAAAAATGCGATTGCGCCAGCAGAATCGTTTGTCGAATTTTTACAAGGGATTGCCGAAATTCCGGCGGGCTCAGAAGGCTTACTTTTTTCACCCTATATTATGGGAGAAAGGACTCCGTATTTTGATAGTCAAATTAGAGGAAGCTTTATCGGAATGGATGTGCGGCACACCAAAGCACATTTCATTCGGGCGGTTTTAGAGGGAATTACGTTCTCGTTGAAGGATTCACAAATGATTATGGCAGATAGTGCGCACAAAAAACTAAGGAAGATCGTTTCGGTAGGTGGCGGTGCCAAGAACCAAGAATGGCTACAAATTCAAGCAGATATCTTGAATCGTGAAATTGTTACTCTAGAAACAGAGCAAGGACCAGGATTAGGGGCAGCGATGTTAGCTGCGGTCGGTTCGAATTGGTTTGATACGCTCCAAGAATGCGTTACACATTTTGTTCGGTATGATCACAGCTATCTACCAAATTCCCAAAATACTGAAAAATACCAACTGTATTATGCACTTTATAAAGACCTTTATATGCAAACAAGTTCACTGTCACATCGCTTACAGAAGCTAGTTAAATAAAAGAGAAAGCAAGATAAAATTTTAAAAAACGGATAAAAAAACTTATACATCCTTTGTATAGGTTTTTTAGTGGAAATGAGAGAGTAGCGCATGTAAAATAAAGTATAAATAACTCGAAAAAAGAGGTATCAAATGGAGGAATCTAAGCAAATGGAAATGCAGACTTTTTTTGCTGCTGCTACGACAGATGTCGCGCAAAACTTATTAGGAAAGCTACTGGTTTATTCAAATAATGGCGTGTTGCTTACTGGCTATATTGTCGAAACAGAAGCCTATTTGGGAATAGAAGATCAAGCCTGTCATAGTTATTTAGGCAGACGGACACCAAAGGTTGAAGCGATGTATCAAGTTGCGGGGACCATTTATATTTATACAATGCACACCCATGTGATGCTAAATCTGGTAACAGGAGCTAAAAACGATCCGCAAGCGGTTCTAATTCGCGCAATCCAACCAGTCAAAGGCCTAGAGCAAATGGTAGCAAGACGACAACAGGATGGGTACAATATTAGTAATGGACCCGGAAAATTAACACAGGCTTTGGGAATTACGCGGAGCTTAAATGGTACACATCTGACATCAGGGTCTTTAATGTTGGACCTAACTAAGCCCTTAACACCAAAGAAAATCAGTCAAACACCACGAATTGGAATCCCAAATAAAGGCGTTTGGACCGAAAAACTATTACGCTATCATGTAGTTGGAAATCCATATGTTTCTGGAATGAAAAAGCGCGAGCTACAAGATAACAGCTGGCTGGATCTCTAAAAAAAACAGCTTCTATCTTATGAGATAGCAACTGTTTTTTTTATTTTATAATCCATTTTGTTGGATGACCTTTTGGTACCAATCAAAGGATTTTTTTTTGATACGTTTCATCGAGCCTTCACCTTGATTGTTACGGTCAACGTAAATAAAGCCATATCTTTTTTCCATTTCCCCAGTGCTAGCAGATACCAAATCGATGCAGCCCCACGGGGTGTAGGCAATAAGAGCGACACCGTCTTCGGTAATTGCCTTTTCCATTGCATCAATATGTTGAGATAAGTAGTTAATGCGATAATCGTCCTGAATCGAGCCATCTTCCTCGATTTTATCGTATGCACCCAAGCCATTTTCCACTACCATTAAAGGAAGTTGATAACGATCATACAAATAGTTTAAAGAAATCCGCAGGCCGACTGGATCAATTTGCCAGCCCCAATCATTGGCTTCTAAATAAGGATTTTTCAAACCACGATCCATTAAGTTCCCTCCGTCTGCAATTTCTCCTGCAGCGGGATCAGCTGCCGCCGTTATGGACATATAATAAGAAAGAGATAGAAAATCAACTTTTCCTTCTAACAAGATCTGTGCATCATCAGGGGCCATATCGATTGTAATGTTGTCCCGTTCGTATTTTTTTAATTGGTAAGTCGGATAGTAGCCACGACACTGAACATCTGCATAAAAATAATAGTCATGGGTTTTATGCAAAGCCGCCAATACATCTTGTGGATTACAAGAATATGGATAGGTTAATAAATCTGCTAGCATCATGCCAATTTGAAAATCAGGATTGATTTCATGTCCTATTTTTACCGCTTTTGCGCTAGCAACAAACTGATGGTGAGCAGCTTGTGCTTGGATTTGCGGGCTGCTTTTTTTAATTCCACCAGCCACATAAGGCAGAATACCCATACAGTTAATTTCATTGAATGTTAACCAATATTTTACCAAATGTTGGTAACGAATAAAAACTGTTTTGCTGTATTTTACAAATAAATCAACCAATTCACGACTTGCCCAACCATTGTACTTTTCCACGAGATAGTACGGTGTATCATAATGTGAAAGAGTCACAATGGGTTCAATGTTGTATTTTTTACACTCGGTAAATAAATCTTCGTAAAATTGTAAACCCGCTTCATTAGGTGTTTCTTCGATTCCTGTTGGAAAAATCCGTGTCCAATTGATCGAAGTCCGAAAAGATTTAAAGCCCATTTCGGCAAACAGTTTAACATCTTCTTTATAATGGTGATAAAAATCAATTGCCTCCTGGTAAGGATAAAAACGATCTTTTTCGATTTTATCAGTTGGAATCCGTGAGACACCGTGTTTGGCAGCAGGCAATAAATCTGCAGATGAAAGGCCTTTTCCGTCTATATTATAGGCCCCTTCGCTTTGATTGGCGGCAATGGCACCGCCCCATAAAAAATTAGCTGGAAAACTCATGCATTCGTTCCTCCTCTTATAAAACAACCGTTAGTGCTTTTTCTGGTTTTTCGTGGGGTAAAATATCTAAGTATTGCGCAGTATTGGTAATGACAATCATGGTTGTCGGATCATAGCCTGCCTGTTTAATTGCTTCTAAATCGAAATCAAGCAATACTTGTCCCTTTGTAATTTCTTCTTCCATTTTAACATGACTCGAAAAATATTTTCCTTCTAATTGTACAGTATTGATACCCACATGGATCAAAATTTCAACACCTTCCGCTGTAGTAATGCCAATCGCATGCTTGGTTGGGAAAAGGGCACTAACATGTCCCGCAACGGGTGCAACGATTTGGCCTTTACTTGGAATGACGGCAAAGCCTTTTCCTAGAGCAAGAGAGGCAAAAGCACTATCATTCACATCGGTTAAAGGAATGATTTGTCCTGCAACGGGACTTGCCAAACTAATTTCTTTTACCAATGATTTGTTCACAGTAGTGGTGGGTTGTTCTTCTGCATCGGTCACATCTTCAAAGCCGATTAAATAAGCGGCAACAAAAGCAACAACATAGCCAATGACACAAGTTAAAATAGCATTAACAAAGTTGGCAGTACTTGTAAGATAGCTTGGAAGTGCTACGACAGAAGAGATTAATGCATAGGCTTTAATACCAGCAATACCAGCATAAAGACCACCGGCTGCGCCCCCAATCATTACGGCAAGAAACGGTTTCTTTAATCGCAAGTTTACCCCATACATGGCTGGCTCCGTCACACCCATTAAGGCAGTGATAGCGGAGGAACTGGCCAATTGTTTCATCACACTGCTTTTAGTCTTCAATGCAACTGCAGTGGCCGCACCAGATTGGGCCATATTAGCCGCAAGCATCCCAGGGACTACCAACATATCATAGCCGTTCGTTGCAAAGCTGGTCGTGATCAGTGGGAATAGTGCGTAATGCATACCAGTCATAACCAAAACGGGTGAAAAAGCCCCCATCAATAGAACAGCAGCCCAGCCTAAATGAGCAGATAAGAATTCTAAAAAGACAGCGAGATAATTTCCGATTGTATAACCAAGTGGTCCTAAGACGATTAAGGTTAAGGGGACAACAATTAGAATTGAGACCAATGGTTTTAAAACGAATTTCAATGAATTCGGAATAACTTTATCTGCTCCCTTATCAACATAGGACATCGCCCAAACACCTAAGAAAATCGGTAAAACACTTGAACTATAGGTAATGGCTTGCAATTTAATACCGAGTAAAGAGACGCCGCCTTTTTGGTTTAACAATGTCGTCATTTCTGGAATTAACAACACACCTGCAAGCATCATCCCTAGAAATGGATCTATTTTAAATTTTTTCGCAACCGAGTACCCAAGATACATCGGAATGAAATAAAAAGCAGCTTGAGAGACTTGTGTAAAAATCAGATAGGTATCGGACGTTTCCGAAACCAACTTGAAGGTTAACAATAAAGACAACACGACTTGGATCATCCCGCCTGCGGTAATCACGGGCAAAACCGGCGTAAAGGATCCCGAGATATAATCAAGAACAGTATCTACTGTCCCTTTGAATCCTTTTTTTTGACTGTTTGTCTGTTCATCCTTTGAAGCAATCCCTAATTTTTGTAACTCTTGATAGACGTTTGCCACATCAGGGCCAATAATGACTTGGTATTGACCACTTCCTTTGACGACACCTACAACGCCAGGACTGTTTTCGATCGCTGCATCATCCGCCAAACTCTCATCTTTTAAATTAAAGCGTAATCTTGTTGCACAATGAATCAATGATTGCACGTTTTCCGATCCGCCAATATTTTCCGCTATTTTTTTCGCTACATCTGCATTACTCATGCTTCTTTCCTCCAATTGTTTGCCTTTGAGTCACACGTCTAATATGTAAAGTAAGATAAATATCTTCATCTTTAGACATTAAGACGTGATGCTTGTTGTAAATGTAGAGCCTAATCTTTTGGACACAGGCAAACGCTTCTTTATATAACGTTTTTACCTGCATGTAAAGCTCATTATCTTGTTGCTCATTTGTTAATTGTTGCTCATAGGTATCTTGAGAAACTACACGTTGAGCAAAGTACTGTAGATGGGTAATAAAGCGTGCATAATTCACGGAGTTTTCATCCAAAATAATTTTATATTGATAGGTAACAATATTTAAAATATCTTGGACAATTTTGGTAATGGCGAGAGTGATATCCATATCTTGTTGGTTGGTTTGAATATTAACGAAATGCAGTGCGATGGAAACCGCCTCCTCTTCATTCAAAGATATTCCGGTATTACTTTGAATAATTTTTACGGCATGGAGGCCAATATCATATTCTTTTTTATAGAATTTTTTGATTTCCCACGCGAGCGGACTTTTTAAAAAATTTCCTTCCTGGCTTCTTTTAAGCGCAAATTCAATATGATCAATCAAGGTTAAATAGATATAATCATTGATAACCATTTGATAAGTTTGAGTCGCGTACTCCACAATTTCGCTAATCATGTAGATATGTTCAGCGGGAATCGTGCCAAGCAAGTAGCTAAAATGCTCGACCATTTCATGGGTATCGAGAACAAAAATCTTATCGACTTCCGCTTCGTTAATTTTTTCACCAATTTTTCGCTTAAATCCAATGCCGTTAGCCAAAACAATGAGCTCATTTTTTCCTTTTTTTACTAACAAAGCATTGTTATTAAGAATTTGTTTAATTTTCATCATTTCACCACCCACCATTTTTACTGCAAAAAAAGACCTAAGATATATCAGTATACACCAAATAAAGTGTATAGATATATCTTAGGTCTGCCTGTTTCCAGTAACACTCCTAGTAACTGCGAATCCTATATCGCAACCGCTCTCATCTACATTTGTATTGTACAAGAGGATGTTTCTTTTGTCAATCTTTTAAGAGTGTATTATTCTCAAAGCTTGTTTGTTCTTTTTTTATTTAAATCAATAGGAAGTTTGTGAAACTATTCGTGTTGTTTTTGTGTCTTTCAAAAGTTACGAAAGTAATCTCGAAATGAGAGGTCTATAAAATTGGAAATAGCTAAGAATGTTTTGTCCCAGTAAGAGTCAAACTCTAGTAGGAAAACGAATGAAAAGACATAGAAATGTCACAAAAAAACAGATTTATGAGAGTTCGATTAAAAAGATTGACGAAAAAGTGAAGAATTATTGCTTTTTGATGAAAATTGAGTAAAATTTAACTTATATCTTTTAAGGATATTAAGGATGTTCAATAAACAGCAGGGGGAACAATGATGAAAAAGAAAAACTTTCTCTATTTTGGAATTATTGCAGTCAGTGGTTTAGTATTAGCATCTTGTGGTAGTAGTACTAGTAAAGATGATTCATCAAAAGATACTTCATCAAAATCTTCAACAGAACTAGCAAGTAAGCAAGTCATCAATACAGTTCAGCTACAAGAAATGCCAACAGCCGATCCATCATTATCGACGGACGTAGTAGGCGGCGAAGCAATTACCAATACATATGAAGGAATTTATCGTTTAAATGTTAAAAATGAGCTAGAATTAGCCGGTGCAACAGATGTTAAAGTTAGTGACGATGGCCTAACGTATACAATTAAGTTGCGGAAAGATGCAAAATGGTCAAATGGTGATAAAGTAACAGCTAAAGATTACGTCTTTTCTTGGCAACGTGCAGTAGATCCAACCACCGCTTCTGAATATGCTTATATCTTTGAACCAGTTAAAAATGCAGCAGATATTACTGCAGGAAAGAAAGACAAATCTGAATTAGGAATTAAAGCTGTGAGCGATTATGAATTAGAAGTAACATTAGCGCAAGCAACTCCTTACTTCAAGTATCTTCTTTCATTTACAACTTACTTCCCATTGGATCAAAAAGTTGTGGATAAATACGGAAAAGATTATGCAAGTACTAGTGATAAAGCAGTCTATAATGGACCATTTACATTAGCTGACTTTGATGGACCAGGAACAGATACAGAATGGGCATATGTTAAGAATGATAACTATTGGGACAAGAAAAATGTGAAATTGGACCGTGTGAATGTAGATGTTGTAAAAGAATCATCGACTGCATTGAACCTGTTCCAAGATGGCAAACAAGATGATATTATTCTATCAGGTGAATTGGCACAACAAATGGCCAACGATTCACAATTTGTTTCAGAAAAACAAGCGGGAACGTATTACTTTGAATTAAATCAAATCAAAGCTGATTCACCGTTTAAAAACGAAAACTTACGTAAAGCAATTTCTTACTCGATCGATCGTGATGCTTTAGCTAACCAAATCTTGGGTGATGGTTCAATTGCAGCGAAGAGCGTTGTCCCAGAAGATATGTCAGCAAACCCAGATGACAATACTGACTTTGTTAAAGATTCAGGTGCAAGCACAGATTATAACAAGAAAAAAGCCAAAGAATATTGGGCAAAAGCTCAAAAAGAATTGGGCATCAAGACCTTGAAATTTGATATTCTATCTTCAGATACAGATTCTTCGAAGAAAATAATTGAATATATTCAAGGAGCGGTTCAAGATACATTAGAAGGCGTAACCGTGACGACAAGTCCAGTTCCATTCTCTGTTCGTTTAGATCGTAGTAACTCTGGCGATTTTGACGTTGTACTAGGTGGTTGGAGTGCAGATTATCCTGATCCAAGTAGCTTCTTAGATCTATTCACATCAGATAACTCATATAACCGTGGACGTTACAGTAACAAAAAATACGATGCATTAATTGAAAAAGCATCAACAACGGATGTTTCTGATCCAACAAAACGTTGGGCTGATTACATTGATGCTGCTAAAATTCTAAATGACGAAATGGCAGTTATTCCATTGTATCAAAAAGCAGAAGCACATGTACGTAACGAAAAACTGAAAGATGTTGCGATTCATCCAACAGGCGCGCATCATGAATACAAATGGGCTTATCTAGTAAAATAAAAAGGTGATACGGAAAAGACCTATAACTAACCCAGTTATAGGTCTCTTTTAAAGATTTTCAGTAAAAAATGATTGGAAAATGATGAAAATTACATTATAATTAGAAACTTAGGATCCTATAAAGAAAAACAGAATCGCAAAAGCTAGAAATATACCACCCACTTCAAACCAATAGATCGGTCGTTTCTTTGCCAATTGTGACCAAGGAATAAAATCTTTGGGTTCATTCTTTTTTTTCCTAAACAACATGGTCTTCATGTTTTTTTGGAAAAAATCGAAAAATCCAGAGGACAAAATGGCAAAAAAGACACCAATCGCTAAAAAGAATAGCCCGATCATAAAAAAGCTGTCAGATAGATGAACCAATGTGAGGGATTTTTTGATAAATTGTAAATACAAGAGGGTAAGTGCCGCAAAGATAAGCACGGAAAAAAATGCTTTTTTTTCTATTTTCAACTGTTTATCACTCATTTCTACTGATTTCTGATTCTAACTTTAGCGGATTTTAAAGAATAAGTCAAAATAAAAAAGATGGAGGTGTATTCATGAAAAGTTTCGGGAAATATTTTCTAAAACGTGTTTTTTTCATGATATTAACATTATGGCTGATTGCCACAATTACTTTCTTTTTAATGAATCTTTTGCCTGGATCTCCTTACGTAAACCAAGAAAAGTTAACGCCAGAGCAAATTGAAATATTAAATAAGCAAGCAGGATTAGATAAACCGAAGATCGAGCAATACGCCATTTACATGAAAGGGTTAGTCCAAGGAGACTTTGGCACTTCCTTCCAATTTAAGAATCAACCCGTCGCAAGTTTGTTGGTTAATCGGGTAGGTCCTTCTTTACAGCTAGGCGTTCAAGCTATTATATTTGGAACATTTGTAGGTATTATACTCGGCTTAATTGCCGCAATGAAGCAGAACACCTGGATTGATACACTGGCGACTTTGCTAGCGATTTTAGGCAGGTCGATTCCTAACTTTGTCTTTGCGGTTCTCTTACAATATTTTTTAGCGTTCAAGCTCAAATTATTTCCGATTGCACAGTGGACTGATTTTGCTTCCACTATTTTACCGACGGTTGCACTTGCGATGTCGCCAATGGCGGATTCAGCGCGT
>JAATGB010000150.1 GCA_015654945.1 Lactobacillales bacterium
AAGTGTCAATAGTTCATGCGCTTTTTTACGCTTTTCTGGATCTTCTATTAAGTCGATTTTCGTAATAATGCCAATCACAGGTTTGGTAAATCGTGAAGAAAAGAACGGGGGAAAATAGTTCTGACTAACGGTTGCGCTTTGGACAAATGCCACCATTTCTGCATCAACAGCCGCGCTAACTAATGCATTATAGTAAAAACGATTTTCCATAAATTCTCCTGGAGTATCAATGGAATCAGCAAAATAATAAACTTGTTGTGTTTTGTGGTAGACAAGCTCTTGCTGCTGCAGCCATTGGGATAGTGTTGTCTTGCCTGAACCGGTTTCTCCCATAAAAATAATTTTTTTCATCTGTTCCCTCAATCTAGGTACGTGTTATTTTTGGAATATCAAAATCTAAAACTGTCGCTAACGTTTGAATCACTTGTTTCAGAGCAAATTCAACAGATGAAACTTCGCCTGTAATTACGACCGCCCCACTGAAACGATCCATAAAACCAATCGCGATATTTCCTGATTTTTTGGCAATATCCGCGCCAATAATCGAGGCTTCACTTGGTGTAATCGTCAAAATTCCAATGGCATTGCCATTTTTTTCAATACCTAATTTTGTAAACACTTCCTCATTTGCATTCGGAATTAAATGCGCTAACGTAACTTGCTTACCTGGCACATATTCTTGAATGGAGCGCTCGATATTTTTTCTGTCCATCATACGATCCCTCTTTTTCGCTCATTTTCTCTTTGGTTTAATTTATTTTCTTTTTTCTCTTTCAGTTTAGCACAAGTTTGTATCACTATTTTGTCGCAAAAGAGCAGAAATCTACTATAGATTCTGTACTTTTTTACGTTTAAAATAAAAGAAAGAAAACGATGAAAGGATGGACGGAATGATTGAGATGACGATCGAAAATTTGGCACATTATTTGTCTGCTAACACTGCTTTGTTTGAGCCAAAGCTACCAATCACTATTTTCTCATTAAATGATACCTCTGAGGCTGATGGCTATATTAATTACATTTATCGAGCAAAACAAGCAGATAAAACCTTTATTATTAAACAATCAAGAGCATATCTTTCCAGTAACCCGCACCAAAATGATTTAAATCCGGAACGCAACTATTTGGAATATTTAACTTACCAATTACGAAAAGGAATTACCGAAACTATGATTCCTAAAACCTATTTTGTAGATCAAAAAGAGCATCTTTTTGTCATGGAGGATCTTGGTTCACATCAAGTCTTACGTAAATTTTTGTGCGCCGGACAAACAAAAACATTTATTGGCAAACAAATGGGCGAATTCTTAGCGAAAAATCAGTTTGCAACCTCTGCTTTCTTCCTTTCTGATCAAAAGCGGCAAGCATTGGCTACTTTTTTCACAAACGATGAAATGCGAACAATTATTCTAGATTTTATTTTGAGTTACGAAATCATGGAACAGCCAATAAGCGATGGTTTTAGCAAAACAAACAAGCTCGTTGCTCAAAAGATTGTTGCCAATACTGCTATTATTCAAGAATGGCACAAAATGAAAACGCTTTTCGAGCAAAAAAAAGAATGTTTACTTCATGGTGATTTGCATACATCAAACGTTTTTGTTACAACACATCATATTGCTGTGATCGACATGGAATACTCCATGTTTGGCCCTTTTTCCTATGATATTGGTTATTTTTTGGCAAACATTCTCTCGCAATTTGCAGCTTTTTCATGCAATCGGTTCTTTTCCCAAGAATTTAGACATACATATACCAACTATCTCTTAAATCTACTGACAGACGTCTTTGATTCTTACCGTTTTCATTTTTTAACAGCCTATCACCAAAAAAAAGAAACCGCTACACCTGCCTCTTTTTCGCTGATTGAAATCTTGCAGGAAGCGATTGGTTTTATGGCAATTGCAAATCTTTCGCGTATTTTAAATGCGGGTCCCTTCCCAGATTTTGATGTTATCCCTACAAAAATTGACCAGTTTTTAGCCAAAAATCTTTCGCTCAAATTAGCAGTACAGCTTTTACTAAATCGGAGAAAAATCAGCAATTCAGTTGACTTACAGACCTTCATTTTGACGTGCAGGAAAGAATTTCTAACTGATTTGCCCTTCGATTAACTAAAAAGCATCAGCTTCATTGAGAAAAAAGATCTTACGTTTTTTTATTGGTTCCATTCCTTAATTTCAAATTGTGGCTTTTGATACTGAAGATGCGTGTAATTCCCTTGATCAAGCTGAATATCCCAAAAAGACTTTTCAGGAAACCACTCCGATAAAAGCAAACGAATCACACCTAAATGGCTCACGAATAAAACCGCTCCAGGATCGGATAATAACAGAGGTGCTTCATGTAACACTCGTTGCTTAAATCGCTGAAAAGATTCTGCTTCTGGCGGCGTATAGCCCAACGGATCATCTAGCCAGTGCTGCCAAGCCCGTGGATAATGCGCTTCTATTTGATCCGCGTTTAACCCTTCCCAAGCGCCAAAGGATTTCTCGTCCAACTCTTTCTTAGGGATAAATTTTTTGTCAGGAAAAATAATTTTGGCCGTTTCTTTTGTTCTTTTTAAGGTACTGGTATAGATTTTACGAATCGGAAAATTTTGTAGTTTCTGTTTTAAAATTAAGCTTTGCACAGCTCCTCGCCGATTTAAATGAACATCTGTAAGGCCATAAAAAAGCTTCATTCGATTCCATTCGGTTTCCCCATGGCGCACGATAAATATATCCATTTTATCCTCCTAAACGGCTTAAAATTAACAAATACACGACTTGACTGATCGAAGCTGCTGCACCTAAGGTATCCCCGTTTAAGCCACCAACTTTTCGATAGACCAACTGACGATAGCCACATGTAACGAGCATAACCCCCCCATAAGTAAGCACGCCTGCTAAGTGAAAAGTGAGACCTAAAAAGACCAGTGTAATGAGCTGAGAAATCACAATGTCCTTTGTTTTTACACCAACAAAGGTTTGACCCAAACCATGCGTAGAAGCTCCAGCGTAACGCATGTGGTAAAAAAGAAGTGCAATGCTTGTTTTACCGATGAGACTAAAGCCACAAATCAGAAAAAAAAGCTGCCCGAAACGAAACTGATCACTGTAAGCATAAAAAGTCGTCACTAACAGACTGTAATAAAAAATCAACGCTAATACACCATTGCTTCCCACCCGGCTATCTTTCATAATCGATAACATCTGTTCTTTTTTTCTAGCGGAAAACAATCCATCTGCCATATCCGCTAACGCATCCAAGTGAAAACCGCCAGTCAAAAATACATCGAAAAGTAAAACCAATACCCAGGTGACTAGCATAGGCAAAAGCTGAACACAAATGAAGAAGAAAAACCCTTCAATACATCCAACTAATAAACCAAATAAAGAGAAATATTTTACCCCACTTTTCATTCGATCAACTGGCTCCGTAACTTCGTAAGCAATCGGTATCCGCGTAAAAAATTGAAAATACAAAATTAAACTTTTTATCATTTTATTTTTGTTGGAATGCCGCATACGACAAAATACACATCATCCGCTTCCTTTCCTAGATATTGATTTACGCGACCTAGCAAATCACGAAACCAGCGGCTTATTTTCGTTTCAGGTACTATCCCTAACCCAACTTCATTCGTGACAAGAACCACATGCCCACTGCCTGCTTTACAAGCAGAAACAATTCTGGTCCATTCCGCAATTATTTCCATTTCTGTGTTTCTTTTTTGTAATTCTGTCATTTTCTCAATTTGCTGATCGATTTTTTGGTAGTCATGTCCCCATTGTTTTTCGAACTGATTGTATAAATAATTTGTCGTTAAAAGCGTTACACAATCAAGTAAATAGGCAGAAAAAAATGGCTTTTCACGTAAAAAAAGATCCACTTGTAAAAAACGTTCTTCCGTAACCCATTTCTTGGGACGCTGTTGTTGATGAAGACGGACCCGTTGTTCCATTTCAATATCTGAAATCTGCATGACATTGGTTGCAACATAACACACATCCTGACTTTCTTTCACCAGCTCTTCAGCAAAATTTGATTTTCCACTACGGGCACCGCCAGTCACTAAGGTTATTTTCCCCATTATTTTATCTCCTTAAAAAAATTATCTCCGTTTAAATTCCCCAATTTTTTGCAATAAGGGATAGCTTGAGAGTAAACGAGCCGTGGCATTTTGGTTGACCGCAGCTAGAATCACGGTTGCAGGACCGGCAGATTGCTGCAAATAGTCTGTTTCCTGATAGGCAATCGTTAATTGATTTTTTGTGGCCATTAATCCAGCTTCGTAGGCAATTCCTTTCGAACCCACAGGAAGTAAATCCACGATAGCGGCTTGCGCCCGCAATTCTTTTACCAGATCATAAGAAAAAATCTGATCCAAATGTGCAATGACTTCTTTGCCGACATAAGGGATCCCTAAGCGAACCAGATCTGTATTTTCCGTGATGCTAGGCAGTGGTTCGTTGGCTGCCTTCTCACCAATCACAGTCACACCAATGCTTGTCGTGAAGGTTTGCATGTTTTCTTCCGTGCTGCCATTGATTTTTACAGCAGGAAAGCCAGCTTTTTCCAATTCTCTACTGATTCCCTTTATCATTCTTTTGCCCGTATCTTCGTATTCATTGCCAATTAGATCAACCACTATTTTCGGCTTAGCACCAAAACAAATAAGCTCTAATAATGGTACTCGGACACAAAATGCTGCCATAATTTCGGGAGAAAAAGGCAAACTATCGTATTTTTTCGACCCAATTCCAGCGCTACTGTCACAGGCAATCACTAAATTTTTAGCTGCTGAAATGGGATAAATTGTTAGATCTCGAAAGCGAAATACCACTTATTTCACCTCTTTTGTTGCTTTTATTAAGGCATTTCTAAAGCCTTTAATTGTCCAATCAATTTCTGCTTCTGTATGCATGGTTGAAATGAAATTGGCTTCAAACTGTGAAGGCGCAATATAGATGCCTTCTGCTAACAAATTACGATAAAATTTAGCAAATAATACTTGATCACTTGCTTTGGCTTGCTCAAAATTCGTCACTGCTTGCTTATTGAAGAAAAAGCCAAACATAGTCCCACTTTGCACCGTTTGAATTGGAATTTCCAGTTCAATTGAAAGCTGCTTGATTCCATTGAGTAATCGTTCAACATGTGCGGTCATTTTTTGATACTTTGCCGCGTTTAATTGTTGCAATGTTGCAATACCAGCAGCCATAGCCAATGGATTTCCTGATAAGGTTCCCGCCTGATAAATCGCTCCTTCTGGTGCAATTTGCTTCATGTATTCTCGTTTCCCACCAAAAACAGCAGCTGGGAGCCCTCCACCTACTACTTTTCCAAGCGTTGTTAGATCCGGCGTTATCTCATATAAGCCTTGTGCTCCTGTATAATTACAACGAAAACCGGTCATGACTTCATCAAAAATTAGCAAAGCGCCCGCTTCTTTTGTAAGTGTTCTTAATCCTTGTAAGAATTCTTTGTTCCCTGGAATAACGCCCATATTCCCAGCAATTGGTTCCACAATTACAGCCGCAATTTCTTGTTTGTTTCGTGTAAAAATATCTTTTACTGCTGCTAAATCATTATAAGGAACACTTAACGTTTCCTTTGCTAACGCTGTAGGAACACCTGGAGAGTCTGTAAGTTCAAAGGTAGCGACTCCTGAACCAGCATTGACTAAAAATGAATCACTATGTCCATGATAACATCCATCAAATTTAATAATTTTATCGCGCTTGGTGACACCTCTAGCCAAACGAATGGCACTCATCGTGGCCTCTGTTCCGGAAGAAACCATCCGCATTAGTTCCATCGATGGGACCTGTTTTTGAATCAATTCCGCCAGTTGTGTTTCAAGTGGAGAAGGGGCCCCAAAGCTTGTTCCTTTTTCAGCCGTTTGTTTGATTGCTGCAACAACCTGCTCTTGCCCGTGACCGAGGATCATCGGTCCCCAAGAAAGCACGTAGTCGATATAGCGATTACCATCCACATCAAACAGATAAGCTCCTTTTCCATGATCGATAAATAATGGATTTCTGCCGACTGAACGAAACGCCCGAACCGGACTATTGACACCTCCAGGAAGGATTTTTTGCGCAGCTTTAAACGCCGCTTCGGATTTTTCTGTTTTCCACATACTACTCCTCCTTTTGTCTTTCTTGTGCTATTTGTTTTGCAAAATACGTAATGATTAAATCAGCGCCAGCGCGTTTCATACCAATGATTGTCTCGTAAATGATTTGTGCTTCATTGATCCAGCCCTTTTGAGCAGCCGCTTTAACCATCGAATATTCACCACTGACATTGTAGCAAACGATTGGTAACAAGGATTGATTCCGAACATCACGCACAATATCTAGAAAAGCTAAACCTGGTTTTACAATTAACAGATCCGCACCTTCTGCTACATCGCTTTGCATTTCTCGTAAGGCTTCTTTGCGATTAGCAGGATCCATCTGATAAGTTTTTCGATCACCAAACTGTGGTGCGCTGCCTGCTGCATCACGAAAAGGACCATAAAAGCTAGAAGCATACTTAATCGCATAAGACATAATTGGAACGTGTTGGAAACCTGCTTCATCCAGCCCTTGCCGAATCGCATAAACGAAACCATCCATTGCGTTGGAAGGCGCAATCATATCCGCACCGCTAGCAGCCTGACTAATCGCCGTTTTTTTTAAAATTTCTAAAGAAGCGTCATTATCAACTTCCGCTCCGTGAAGCACACCACAATGACCATGATCCGTATATTCACATAAGCATGTATCGGCAATAACAATCAATTGAGGACACCGCTCCTTTGTTAGACGGATTGCTTGCTGAATAATGCCATTTTCAGAAAATGCACCCGAACCGATCGCATCTTTTTGAGCTGGAATGCCAAATAACAAAACTGCTTGTATGCCTAATGCTTGAACCTTTTGAATTTCTTTTTCAAAATCACTTAAATTGTATTGATAAATTCCCGGCATGGAAGGTATTTCCGTAGTTTCTCCCGTTTCTTTGACAAACATCGGATAAATCAAATCATCTAAGGAAAACTTTGTTTCTCTGACTAAATCTCTCATTGCAGAAGTTTTACGCAAATTTCTATGGCGAATAAATGGGGCCTCCATCACGACATCTCCTTTAATAATAATGAAAACAGTGCTGACATATTGTATGTATCTGGTTGATAACTTACTTGAAAATGATCCTGCTCAATCGCCTTCGTAGTAATCGGTCCAATCGAAGCAATCTTTAAATTAGAATAATTATGCATATTTTCTTTTAGCTCATGGTAAAAATTTTTCCAAGCAGATGGACTGGCAAAAAGAGCACAATCAAGTGGAAAAGCATGTTTGAAAAAATTTCTTACTTTCATTTTACTTGCCTCAGGAAAAATCGTTTGATAAAGCGGCAGCTCGTTGACTTCATAACCTTTTTCTGTCAAAACAGCTTTTATTAAATGTCTTGACTGACAGCTAATTGGGACTAAAATTTTTTGCTTTTTATCTGGATACATTGCGAGCCATTCCTGTAAAAATATCTCGGTATAAAAGGAACTAGGAACAAAGTCAACTTTCAGCTTGTAATCCATTAGTGCCTGTTGAGTTCTATCGCCGATTGCCGCAATTTTCGTTGCTGGATCTATTTTAGAAAAATCAAAAAAATGAACCGCATTGGCGCTCGTAAAGAACAGCCAATCATTTTTTTCTTTTGGAAAACCAACTTGAATCTTCTCGACTTGGATTAACGGGATTTCGATCAATTGAATTCCGCACGTATTAAATTGTTGGTGGATTCTTTGCGGACACGGCTCTTGTCTTGTATAAAGCAATTGCTTATCCATTTATTTTTGACTCCTCTATTAATGCAGCAGCACCTTGAGAAAGTAATGCCTGTGCAACTTTTTTCCCGACTGCAACGGGATCGGTTAAGCAAACAGTCGCGCTGATTTGTTTTTTCCCATCTACAGAAGCAACCATTCCGGTTAATTGGATTCCAGCAGTTGTTTTTTCAGCATAGCCGCCAATTGGAAAAGTGCAGCTTCCGTCCATTTCGCTCAAAAAAGTCCGCTCAGCTAAGACGTTTAGAGAAGTTTCTTCATCGGTAATTGCTTGTAGATACTTCACTATTTCTGCATCTTCTCGCCGACACTCAATACCTAAAGCTCCTTGACCAACAGCGGGTAAACAAACTTCTGGCGGTAAATATTCAAGTGCTACATCATTTTTAGTGATTCCTAATCGTGCAATTCCGGCAACCGCTAAAACGATTGCATCCATTTTTTCAGCATGTAATTTTCGAATTCTTGTGTCCACATTGCCTCTAATCGGAACAATTTTCACATCCGGTCGACTTTTTAAAATCTCTGCTTGTCGTCTCATACTGCTTGTTCCAATAATTGCACCTTGTGGCAAAGTTTTAAGCGTTTGATTCGTCTGTCTGAAAATCAGACAATCAAACGGGTTTGCTCGTTTAAGGACTGCACCCATTGTTAATTCAGATGGAATCAAGGTTGGTACATCTTTTAAACTATGAACAGCAAAATCAATATTCTCAGTCAGTAATTGATGCTCAATTTCTTTTACAAAAGCGCCTTGCCCACCAATGGAAGCCAGACTTTTATGTACAAGCCGATCTCCTTTGGTTACAATTTCTTTTATTTCAATTTCAATGTACGGATATTTTTTTTTGAGTATCTCAATTACTTGATTTGTCTGTGTCACTGCTAGTTTACTTTTACGAGTGCCCACACGTAAAATTCTCGTCATCGGACGTTCCTTCTTTCATCAATTGCATCTTTCATCCCGAATATCTTTTGAAAAACTTGAATATCATAAGCTGCATTCTCTTTGGTTGAGAGCTCTTTAATTTCTTTAATTGGCGCTCGTAAGGTTTGATTCACAATACTTTTCATATGTTTGCGAATCACTTTTAATTCACGTTCTGTTAGATTAGGCAATTTATGAATCAAGCTAGTCATTGCTTGTTCTTCCGCTTGCAAAGTTTGCTCCCGTAAGCTTTTAATAATTGGAATGATCCCGAGCTGCTTTTCCCATTCTTCAAAATTCGTAACGGCTGCTGTAACTTCACTTGTAATTTTTTTGACAATATTCAGTCGTTCCTGATTATTCTGTTGGATTGTTCGATTTAATTGATCAATATCATAAAGCGTTACTTGTTCGATTCGTGAACAATGAGGATCAATATTACGGGGAACGCCGATATCAATTAATAAAATTTTATGCGTCAACTTCTGACAAGCTTCGCTGAATTCCGCTCTTTTGATAAGTGGTTTTTCAGTCGAAACAGCCGCAATAACAATATCTAATTCGCAAATATGTTCATAGAAAGTGGAAAAAGGATAGACTTTTATTGCTTGATTGCTCTCTTTTTGCAACTGACAAGCATGTGCAAGTGTTCGATTAAAAAGACTGATTTTTTTAAAGCCGCTATTTGCCGTATTTTTTAAAAGCATACCACCCATCTCACCCGCACCGATAATTCCCAAATGTTTTTCTTGCAGGGATGAAAATGTCGTTTTTGCTAAATGCAGCGCAGCTTGACTAACCGAAGCAGAGCGTTCATTTATTTTATATTTAGTATGCATTTTCTTAGCAAAGGCAATCATTTCATTGAATAAATGATTAAAAATCACACCCGTAGTTTGACTTTCTTGTGCAGCCAAAAAGCTATGCTTCAGTTGTCCTAAAATTTGAGTTTCTCCCAGTATCATTGAATCTAAGCCACAGCCCACTCTAAAACAATGCATCAATGCTTCCTGATTTTCTTTGTAAACCAGATAGGGAGCCAACTGCTCAATTGGCAGCTGAAAATGTTCCGCTAAAAAATGCTTAATATAGTAACGGCCAGTATGCAACTGATCAACAACAGCATAAACTTCTGTTCGATTACAGGTACTTAAAATCACGTTTTCTAAAATACTTTTTTCTTGTGCAAGCTGCTGATTGATTGTCACAAGATCACGATCAAAAAAAGTGACTTTTTCACGTAATTTCAAGGGTGTATTTTTATAAGTGATTCCGACATAAAGGATATACATGTGGTTCTATTCTCCTTCTGATTGATAATTACTTAACCATTTTTCTAATTCTTGCCTAAATTTTTTTGACCGCATCGGTGAGTTTCCTTGCGTCGAAATCCCGATTGTTAGTCCATTTTCTTGAATGACGGCCATATTATAAAATTCTGATATTTGTTTATTACTAGTAACATTTACCCATTGATACGGATGCGCTGCTTTTTTTATTTCTTCATTTACTTGTTGGTCATTGGTACAAGCAAAAATCAAGGTTGCACCCATTAAATCCTCCTGTTGATAGTTTCGTTGCTGCCAACGAATTTTTTGTGGATCAATCTTTTGGTGAAGCGTTGGACTAACCACTGTCACAATTGCTTTCTCACTTAAAAGCTTGCGAATTTTCCGTTCTGCTACAACGCCGCCGCCTACGACTAAAACGGACTTTCCCGCTAAATTCATCATTAAAGGATACATGGCTTACTCCTTTTTTTTAGTTGAAAATACTTTTTTACTTTTATGATAAAAAATATCTGTCTCACCTGCTCTAGCATTCACAACACGTGCTAAAGAAAAGAAATAATCCGATAAACGATTCAGATACTTCAACGCTACTGGATTAACTGTTTCGCCATTTTCCATCAACGAAACAGCTTCTCGTTCTGCTCGTCGCGTCATGCCACGAGCTACATGAAGGGCACTTGCCGCTTGCGTTCCGCCAGGTAAAATAAAAAATTCGATTTCTGGGGTTTCTTCACTGTAACCATCTATTTGAGCTTCTAGCCAATTAATCTCCTTTTCCTCTGTACGATAAGGTCGGATCTCGTCTGGGACCGCCAAATCACTTGAACAATCGAAAATTACTTGCTGAATATGCATTAGTTCTTGGTTCAACGGATCTTCTTTATTCAGAAACGAACGCGCAAAACCAACTTGGCAGCATAACTCATCGATTGTGCCATACGCAGCAACTCGCGCATGATTTTTTTTTACGCGAGCACCGCCAACTAAACGCGTAAATCCTTGGTCTCCATATTTTGTATAAATTTTCATTTTTTCAACTCCTTTTAATTTAACTTTACCGGATCAATTGATAAATGAATGCCATATCTAAATTCTCGCGTAACAGGGAAGCTAACTTGTCATATTCTCGATTTTTGTATTCATTAATTGGAGTGATCAAGTCAGTAATCGGTGCTAAACCTTTTCTTATACGGACTTGGTTTAACCAATGGCGGGTCCATTTGTTATTATCAAAAATCCCATGTAAATAGGTACCCAAAACTTGCCCATCTTGACTAATTGCCCCATCTGCTCGTTGGCTTTTTTGTCCATTTTCTGACACAATCCGTGCAAACGGCTCTTCTTCTGACCAAGTGGTTTCACCCATGTGAATTTCATAACCGGAAAGCGCCCTATTTTCTTTGTACGTAATGGCGTGAACTTGGGTCGTCGTTTTCTTTTCTAAAAAAGTCGTTTCCACATTTAATAGATTTAACCCTTCTACCGTTCCATGTTCAGATTCAACCTTTTGAGGATCTTTTAATTTTTTGCCCAAAAGCTGATAACCACCACAAATCCCTACAATTGTTTTGCCATTTTTGCGTAAGGTAAGAATGGCTTGATCCAACCCAGATTCCTGCAAATAAATGCGATCCTCCACCGTATTTTTGCTTCCCGGTAAAATGATCATATCGGGTTCTCCCAGTGGATCGCCTGGCAATACATAGCGCAAAGAGACGTCCGGTTCTAAAGCCAAACTCTTAAAATCTGTAAAATTGGAAATTTTCGTTAAGCACACCACTGCAATGTCGACTTCTTTTGTCGGGTCGACCACTCTTTGTTTGTTTTGTAAGGCAAGACTGTCCTCTTCATCGATATCGAAAAGCCTATACGGCAGTACGCCAACTACTGGAACTCCGGTCAATTCCTCGATCGTTTTCAAACCGGAAGTCAATAACGCTTTATCGCCTCTAAATTTGTTAATAATGATCCCTTTAACCCGTGCTCTTTCCTCGGGTTCTAATAAGGCAATCGTGCCATAAATAGCTGCAAACACGCCGCCTTTGTCAATATCTGCGACCAGTAATACAGGTGCATCTGCAATTTTCGCCATCCCCATATTGACAATATCGCGACTGTTTAAATTGATTTCCGCAGGGCTCCCTGCGCCTTCGATCACAACCACCTCGTTTTCATGGCAGAGTTCCTGATAAACTGAGGTTATTTTGGGAATCAAGGTTATTTTAAATTCATGATATTCGGCTGCATCCATATCACATAAAACTGTCCCATTGAAAATAACTTGGGATTTACGGTCTGAAGTCGGCTTCAATAAAACTGGATTCATCCGCACATCTGGCTCTTGATGCGCGGCTTCTGCTTGGAAAACCTGCGCCCGTCCCATCTCAGCTCCCTGCTTTGTGATAAAGGAGTTTAACGCCATGTTTTGCGATTTAAAAGGGACAACTTGCAGCCCATCTTGATAAAAAATCCGACACAAGCCTGCAACCACAAGACTTTTACCAGCATCAGAAGCAGTTCCTTGAATCATGATACTCTTTCCCATCATTTCCACCTCTTTTCATTACTACGCTTCTCTATTTTTTAAAAAGGGCTGTTGCAAAAATTCGGCTTCCGTTTCATACAACGGCAAACCTAATTGTTGATGGATTTTCACTAGCCAAGGTTGATCTAGCTTGGCACGCAAAAGTTGTTCACGGTTTTGAAACACCTCTTTTTTTGTCCCTTCATTTAAAATCGTACCAGCATCTAACACATAAAAATACGTACAAACTTCATACATCAAGTCCATATCATGACTAGATAGAATGATTTTACGCCCACTTTCGATCAGCCGACTGATCAACTGAATCATCCGTGCTCTACCAGCAGGATCTAAGCCAGCCGTGGGTTCATCTAATAATAACCATTTAGTTTCAAGAACTAGCACACTGGCAATTGAAACTTTTTTCTTCTGTCCATAACTTAAATACTGGATGGGTTTCTTACGCAAGTCTTCAATGGCTAAAATTCGAAAAACTTCATCAAGGCGTCGCCTAATTTCGGCTTCCGGCACACGGAGATTCTTCAAGGCAAACGCGACATCATCTTCAACAATTGAATAAAAAATTTGTTGATCTGGATCTTGAAAAACCATCCCAATCTCCTGATGAAACTGAAAAAGCGCCTTCTTTTGATAATTGAGTGGTTGCCCTGAAAAACGAATCTCACCACTGGACGGTTTCACTAGTCCCATGATGTTTAAAAAAAGTGTGGATTTCCCTGAACCATTGGCGCCAATAATTCCAACGACTGCTTGGTCCTGAAACTTCATACAAATATTATGCAAAACTTCTTTTTCATTCTCATAGCAAAAAGAAACATGGTTGACCTCTAACATCGCGAAACACCCTTCTCTCTCAAATCGGAAACTCTCCTTGGAAACACTTTACTTCTAATGAGCTTGATAATTCTTTATAACGGGCCATAGAGCGAACAAACAGCATTTGGGCCAACATGCCAAATGAACGATACCCATTTTTTATCCCATGATACCCGAATCGAATTTCTTGTGCGTGATAAATCAACATCGCTTCCTCAATCAAAATAAAAATAAAGCGATACATCAACATCGTAATTTCAATCAATACGAGTGGAAAATGACATTTTTTCATGACAAAAATTATTTGCTGAAATGGAACTGTTAACGCGTAAAAATACGTGCAGACTAAACAACCAAGGGAGCGAAAAAACAAGTGTAAAGCAGGATCAATTGCTGTTTTATCAATTCCTAAAAAAACAGCGCCAATACCAAGTGAAACAAGTAAATTTTCTTGCTTCGCAGCAATTGTAACCACAATCGTTCCCACACTCACCACTAAAAATGGCAAAGGAAGCAGGTACCATTTTAGATAGCGTAAAACGCGTATTTTGGCTAAATAAATCGTCAATATTCCAATCAGGACACTTAGCAGAGCTGCGACAATCGGTGACACAGCAAACATTGAAAGCAGTAATACACTATAGAGTGCGGTTTTTTTTAATGGTGAAACATGAAGCCAACGATTTTCATAGGCAATTTGATCAATTGATAGCATTTTTTTTCTTCCCTCTGAAATAGCCGATAATATAGGCAATAATCCCGACCCCTAAGCTACCTTGTAAAGTGAAAAGCAAGCTTTCAATTTCACCACTTTTGGGTTTTAATAAAGCAGAAATCCAAGGTTTATAAGATGGGTCTAATTTTGTAATCATCGTTTCCGCTGCGCCATCTGATCCACCAAAGGAGCCATTAGGTTGCACTAATAACGCGCTTACCATCAGGACAATGATGACAATCAGCATTAACACATTTTTTTGCCAAATCTTCAGTTTTTTCATTTTATCGTGCCCTCCTTCATCGGCAAACTTGAAGAAATTAAATTGTACGTAATCACTGTTAATAATCCTTCGGCAATTGAAATCGGAATTTGTGTGATACAAAAAATACCAATAAATTTGAGCACCGAGCCAAGGACACCGGTATTGGGATCTGGGAAAACAACGCCTAATTGAATCGATGTCGTAAGATACGTTGCCAAATCAGCCAAAGCTGCACAGGCAAATAAGGCAACTGAATGATTGATGTTCATTTTTTTAAATAAACGATAGACACCATAGCCAACGAAAGGTCCAACAACAGCCATTGAAACAGCATTTGCCCCTAAAGTTGTCAACCCACCATGAGCAAGTAACAATGCCTGAAAAAGCAAACAAATCGTACCCAAAATGCTGATCACGCCAGGGCCAAATAAAGCAGTTCCGAGACCAACACCTGTCGGATGAGAAGTAGAGCCAGTCACAGAAGGAATTTTCAACGCGGATAAGATAAAAATAAAGGCGCCGCACAAGGCTAGTAAAATTTTGTTATGGTCATCAACAGCAACAATTTGTTTGATTTTAATTAAGCCATAGATAAAAAATGGTAGAAACACAGCAAACCAAAAGATACACCAGCTTAAGGGTAAAAAACCCTCCATGATATGCATCGCGTATGCGCGCTGAGGCGTAATAATCAATAACAAAACGAGAATAGCTAAAATTCGCGAAATCGTTTGATAGTGCTTTGTCATTTAGATGTCCTTCTTTCTTTAAGCTATTTTCTGATTTTTATAAACAATAATCGTTGAAAAGTAAGATAATTTTACATCGGCCGCAACTTGCGCTAAACCTAAATGAACTTCTTCCGTTGCCAGAGAAGAATGACTAATTAAAACGGCCTGATTCAGTAAATCATGTTCAACTATAATTTGCCGTATTTTTGGAAAAACGAGCGAAACTTTCATTAAAACAATCGTTGAAAAATGTTCAAGTGACAATTCAATCAAGTGAGCATCCGCTGTCGCTGGTAGAACCGTATATGCTTCCTCCTCCCTAACTAAGGGCAGCTGTAACGTATTCGCAATGTTGCAAAAAGAAGAAATACCAGGAATCGTTTCTGTTGGAATTTTGTCTTTTAATAACGCTAACAAATAGCTGTACGTACTATAAATCATTGGATCTCCTAATGTGACAAAACCAACATCTCGTCCACTCGTGACATCCTGCAAGATTTCTGTCGCAATCTGCTGCCATGCTTGCTCCTTCACTACTGAGTTATTGACCATCGGAAAATGCCGCTGCTTAATTTCCACGGTAGCTTCTAAATAGGGAGCAACAATTTGTAAGGCTAAACTTTTACTTGCTTTTTTGGCTTCCGGTGTGTAGAGAATTGCAATTTTTTTCAGTACATTGACTCCTCTGACTGTTACTAAATCCGCATTGCCCGGTCCGGTACCAATTCCATAGAATTTTGCCATTTATTTTCCCTTCTCAATTGCATTTTTTGCGTGCTTGATAAATAAATTTTGAATTTCAGGACTTTCTCCCATACCGATAATTTTCGTTTCGACCGTAAAACCCGCACGTTCCAGCTGAGATTTCCAAGAATCTGCCGAATCAGATGCCATATCTTTGGTCGCATGATCACCGGCAACTAGCATTAACGGATAGAGCTGCACTTTTTGATAATTTGCTGTACGCAACTTTTTGATTACTGAATCAATTGGCGGGTAGCTTTCGACTGCGCAAATATAGATGGGTTCATCCATTACTAAATGATCCAGACAAGTATAAGCAGTAAACGAAGCATGCTGGGTGCCATGTCCCATTAAGACAAGTGCTTCTTTTTTTTGATTTCGCTTGGCTATTTTTCGAAGCCACGCAACCACGGCTTGATAATCTGCAAAATTCGTTAATAAAGGCTGACCAACACTCACTTTGTCAAACTCTTTTTGGTAGCGCATTGCTTGATGAAGTGCTTTGGAATATTCGCTGCCGTTAATAATGTGTAGCGGTTGCACATATATTTCTGCATAACCTTGTGCTTTTAATTTTCTCATCAGCTGATCAACCGTGTCGATTGTTACCTGTTCTTGTTCTTTGATTTTCTTGATAACTTTATTGGATGTAAAGGCACGAAATACCTGATAATCAGGAAATTCCATAGCGAGCCTTTTTTCGATGGCTTCAATTGTTTTTTTTCTCGTTTCAATATAGCTTGTGCCAAAACTAACAGCGATGATCGCTTTTTTCATGTAACTCCTCCTGTAAAATAGTTTCGATTGCACTTTCATATGTTGGCTCTGCTGGTTGAATTACGGGAATTTGCCGACTCGTCAGCCGGTTTCCAGTTAGCTCACCCATGACAATAATTTTCTTATTTTTAAGTACCTGTTGTGCTTCGACTGTCAAGCCCTCTAAAAAGAGCGCTGCACTTTTTGAACTCGGTAAATAAATGTAGTCAGCTGTTGTGATGGAAGAGATTGGAATTTTAGCCGCCAATTCTTCATGCGTTACCCAAAATCGTTGGCGTTTCTCTCCTTTTACACGTTGCTGTATTTCCTGAATTCCTTGCGTTTCACCAATATACAGATTACATGCATCCTGATTTTTAGATATGCTCCAAAAATCAGCTAGAGTTCGATATGTGCTGTCGGGAAGTAAGCCTAATTTATTCAAAGTACTCTCTGTTTGCGGCCCAATACTTAAAATGTGACTCTGTGAAAAATAACGCCAATCTTTTTTTGCCTTTACTAGATAAGCGGCAAAGCTTTCCACACTATGCGGATCCATAAAGACCAAATTATCCGCTGCGTTTGGCAAACGATCTGGCTTACTCAACCAATTAAAGCTTACTGGTGGAAACTCAATAACCTCTGCTCCTAAATCAATCAACCGATGATACATGTTTTTTGTTTGCGTATCAGGAAGTGCAATTGTTTTACCAAATAAAGGTTTCTCTTCAAAAAAGTTCAACTGTTCACGTAACGCCACCACACCTCCGACAACAATCAGACTTGGCGGTTCCATTTGTGCCGCTAGTGCAATTTCATAAATCGTCGCAAGTGTTCCAACACTTGTCCGCTGTTTTTTACGACTCGCCCATTCAATAATTGCAACCGGTGTTGTCGGTTTTTTACCAAAATGAACTAGCTTGTCTGTAATAGTAGCCAATTCTGCCATGCCCATCAAAAAGACCAATGTTCCTTCCAATTTGGCAAGAGTCTGCCAATCAAGTGCTTGCTCCTCAGATTTTAAATGTCCCGTGATTACATGAAAACTAGAAGCATACTCGCGATGAGTAATTGGAATTCCTGCATAAGTCAAGCCGCCAATAGCGGAAGTGATGCCGGGAATCACTTCAAACGGAATATGTTGCTTTTTTAATTTGGTGCCCTCTTCCCCGCCACGACCAAAAACATAGGGATCACCACTTTTTAAGCGCACAACTTGTTTCCCCTGCTGCGCCTTTGTCACTAAAAGCTCTTCAATTTTTGCTTGTGGAACCGGATGATAATTTGGTTGTTTGCCCACATCAATTTTTTCACAATTTTCATGACATTCATGTAACAGCTCTGGATTAATTAGTCGATCGTATACAACAACATCTGCTTCTCTAATCTTGCGTAGCGCTTTGACGGTTAATAATTCGACATCTCCAGGTCCAGCACCAATTAAAGTGATTTTTCCAGTCATCAATCTACCTCCTTACTTTTCCTATTTCAAGCAACAACGCCTCAAGCGATTCAACTTGCTTGGGATAATTTATTTTTTTCCTTTGAATAATGACACAGGGAATATTAGCCGCCTCACAAGCAGCAGCTTTTTCAATTAAACCGCCCGTTGTCCCACTTTCTTTACTGATCATTACGCTTGCCCGATTGCGTTTAAGCAAAGCAAGGTTCATTTCTGTTGTAAAGGGACCTTTTAAGCCTTCAATTTGATGCGCCTGAAAACCGAATGCTTCGATTTCTTTTATTACATTTCCAACTGGTAAAACGCGGACAACGAGCTGTTCAAGTGGCAAATAGTTTAGATAAGTAGCCACGGATTTACTTCCTGTTGTTAGATAAATGACGCCACCAAACTGGCTGGCTACTGCACACGCTTCCTGAATAGAAGCCACAGAAATTGTATTCGGTAAAACTAACGGTGGCCGCTCGTAGCGCAGATAGTCCAAATTTAATTGCTGACAAACAGCAATCGCGTTTTTTGAAACTTCCTCTGCAAAGGGATGTGTCGCGTCAAGTACCAAATCAATTTTATTGGCTTTAAAGCATTGACTCATGGCCTCCTGATTTAACCGTTGCTTAATAATTGGACAATCAAGCTCTTTTGCAAGCTCTTCACCGTAATCCGAAACAACGGATAGACAAAAATCATCGTGTTGTTTTTTTAAAGCTTGCCCAATTTCCAGACTGTCTGCAGTTCCTCCTAATAGAAAAATCATAAATGATAACCTCTAGGCGTAATCATTTTCCCCTTTGATACATAAGTTTCTTTGTTGCCAATAATCACAACCGTTGTCATATCAACTTGCGTTTCGTCTAACGCGTTAATTGTTGTTACAATCGCTGCTTCCTTTTTACGCCCGACATCTTTTGCAATGCCAACAATCGTCTCACCTTTTTTGTATTTTTTGATAATTTCGAGTGCTTTTTCCAAATGTTTCGGACGTCCTTTACTTCTTGGATTATATAAACAAATAACAAAATCTGCTTGAGCCGCCGCATGAAGTCTTTTTTCTATCATTTCCCAAGGCGTCATCAAATCACTCAAGCTAATGTGACAAAAGTCATTCATTAAGGGAGCACCTAAAAGAGCCGCGCCACCAAGACTTGCTGTAATACCAGGAATAATCTGAACGTCAAGTGACGCTTCTTCTTTTGCTAATAACTCCAAAATCAGGCCAGCCATACCATACACGCCAGCATCACCGCTCGAAATAACGGCAACTTCCTTACCCATTTTTGCTTGTTCAATCGCAACCTTGCAGCGGTCTATTTCTTGCTTCATTCCTGTACTTATGATTTCTTTGTCACTCAATAATGGCTTAATCAAGCGAATATAGGTTGTATATCCAACAATTACTTCGCAATTTTTTACAGTTTCCCATGCTTGAAAAGACATCTGACCTTTTTCTCCTGGACCCAATCCAACGATATATAACATGTTTATTCCTCCTCGCCCTCTTCACACTCTTCCGTAAGCAAATGTTACTCCTGAATCAGAAAAACGATCGGTCATCACATGACCCTTCGTCGCAACATGAACAGCCGCTAAAGCGACATTCCCGACCCCAACAGTTTTTTTTACAAAATCAGACTGTGGATAGAGCAAGGAAGCTGCTGCTAACTCGTCTTTTGAATAGGTTTCAAATGGAATGGCTAGCACTTGTGCCAATTGAATAATGCTCCCTTCATTTTTCTTCACATCAATACTGACAATTTTTTTAAAAGATTTACTATGGAGCTGATATTCATTGCAAAAGAGTGCTAGTGCTTCTCGAACCGTTTTCCAAGGAATATCTTTTTTGGTTCCAATTCCTAAAATATTAACTTGCGGAACAACCTGAACCACTTTTCGCCACTCGCTTACCGGATTTTTTTTATCGGAAACGACAATAACTGCTTCCATCGTTTCAGGAATATTTCCAAGGTCTTGCAGTACCGTCAAGCCGCGAAAATCATGGACCCACTCTTCCGTTTGGTAAATGCCAACTTCTTGATGATTTGCCAGTAAGCCATTAATCCATTTACTCATGGCTTTTTCCTCTTGGTACCAGCCATTGCTTTCTTTAGCAAGTAAGTCAAGTGCTGTTACGTTTTGCACATCTGTCGCTGTAGTGAGCACGGGATGTGTCTGTAAAATTTCTGCTAGCTCTAGTGTTAGTCGATTGCCACCACCAACATGACCCGATAACAAACTAATGACATTCTTTCCCGCTTCATCCAAAACAATGACTGCTGGATCAGATAATTTATCCTTGATAACTTCTGCCAAAGACCGAACGACAATTCCAGTTGCCATAATACAGATTAAGCCGTCATAGTGGCAAAAAAGCTCCTGTATATTTTTTTTAAATTCCGAATAGGGAAAAGCAATTTCATTTTGACAAATTTTTTGCGGCACAAATATCGGAATTTCTGTGTGCCCTTTTCGGTTGATTTCATGTGCTAGCTGACGGCCATTTTCAGTCAAAGCAATTATTACAAGCTTGTCCATCATTTATTTTTCTCCTTGCTTTCATTAACGATATTCATGAGAAAAATTCTCGTGGTATAACTTTGAATAATAAAATTCTTCTCCAAGAAAATCACCCACCATAATCAGAGCCGTCTTGCGAATACCTGCCTCAAGAACTTTTTCAGCAATCGTTGCCAGCGTGGCGACGACTTTTTTTTCGTCCTGCCAGGTCGCTTTATAAACAACCGCCACTGGTGTTGTGGGCTTGTAGCCACCCGCGATTAATTCCCGCACAACTTCTTTGACTGATTGTACAGACAAAAAAATGACCATGGACGTTTGGTGCTGTGCATACGAACGAATACTTTCTCTAGCTGGCACCGGTGTTCTTCCTGCCATTCGTGTGATAATGACGCTTTGGGAAACCTCTGGTACCGTATATTCAACACCTAAGCTAGCTGCTGCCCCTAAAAATGAACTTACTCCTGGTGTGCAGGTAAATTCTAACTGGCGTTTTTTCATTTCTTCAATTTGCTCACGAATCGAACCATAAATCGAGAAATCACCCGTTTGCAAACGAACGACTTCTTTGCCTGCAAGAACACCCTGCTCCATTGCATCGACAATCTCAGACAGTGTCATCGTTGCGCTATTATAGAATTCACACGTTGGTTGGCAATACGCCAATAACTCTAAATTGATTAAGGAACCTGCATAAATTACAACCCCAGCTTGCTGCAATAATTGATAGCCTTTTAGTGTGATCAACTCTTTATCACCTGGACCAGCTCCTACAAAATGTACTTTTGTCATCTACTCATGCCTCTTTTCTCTTTTGTGCCGAAATAATTACAACCGGGTTTTGTGGTTGATAATAATGACCTTTTCCCAGTTTGACCCGCTTTGAAACTTGTAAATGTATCGATTCAACTTCCCAGTCATGCTTTTCTAACCAGTTTTCCGCTTCGAGTGCATTTTCGCTTAAAATAAAATTTAAAACCAACCGACCTTCTTTTTGAAGATGATCAGTACACCAAGCTAAGATCTCACGCAAATTCCCGCCACTACCACCGATAAAAATCCGCTCAAAGGTTTTAGGTAAATCAAGAGGCGCTTTTCCTGTAATAATGTCAAACTTTTCTAATTGGAATTTTTGCTTATTTTGTTCAATCAACGCCACTGCTGCTAAATTTTGTTCAATTGCCGTAACGCTTAATTGGGGATATGTGAGCGCCGCTTCTAAAGAAACACTGCCTGTTCCTGCTCCAATATCTAAAAACGTTTTTGCATCTGAAAGCTGTAATTTACTTAAGCTAACAGTCCGAACCTCTTCTTTGGTCATCGGCACTTTGCCGCGAATAAAGGTGTCATCCTTCATCTAAAATCACCACCACATTCATGTCGTATTCTTCTTTTGGAACCTCCCGTGCTGAAAATCGCCGAATACGTTCTGTTGGATAACTCAAATTTTCACCAATGATCAATTCTTTTCGTAGTCCTCTTTTTAAACAGGCTTGGGCAATTTCATAGGGTCCAATTTTCTGATCTGTAACCATCGCAACTTTGGCAAGTGATAAAATAAAATCAAAATCAGGTAGTTTTCCATGGCTGCTTGTCAAAAAGCAATCTTCAAAGGAAATTCTTTGAACATTAAACAAATAGTGAATGGAGCTGATTCCTGGAAATAGCTCTAGCTCTTCCTTCAAAAAATGTTTACTCGCCCACGCACCAATTCCATAAAGTAATGGTTCTCCAGATGCTAAAACAACCACTTTTTTCTTGCTGTTTCGGCGTAAGATAGCTTCTAATTCCGTCATTTTTTTAGGTAAACATCGCGTTTGCTGTTGCTGCTCTCTTGGCACCATTTCGAGTTGCCGCTTGCTGCCAATAATGAGGTCAGCTGCTTCTACTAGCTCATAGACGCCCTGAAGCCAAAATTTGGGATTCCCAGGACCTATTCCGACGATTGTAATCATTGCCATTCCTCCATAATTTCTGTTAATGGTTTCGTCGCAGCAAGAAAGCCACGCTTTGACGAAAATAAAACGGTTTCAATCTTTACTTGTGGTTTCCGGAAGTGTAGAATTCGTTCGCTTCTTTTTTTTATTTTATCCGCGATTACTTGGTAAACCTGCTGATAACCGAGCTCCTCAATAATATCGCCAGCCGCTTCTGTCGTATTGCATTTTTCAACTTTCTCTAACCCTTCGATCGGCATGCCGAGCAATGCAAGATTGGCAACTAATATTTCCGTTCGTGCATCGGCATCTTTACTATGTGTGGAAAAAATACCAGCTGAAACCTTAATTAGCTTACCTAAATGACCGACAATCAACACTTCTTCAAAAGCCAAGCGCTGTACCTCCTTTAAGACATAGCCCACAAAATTACTCATCGAAACAATTGTTTTTTTGGCAATTTTTAACTGATTCACCGCAAAATCTTCGCCATAATTACCGGGAGAAAGAACAATTTTTGTATATCCTTGTTTCCTTTTCATCTCTAATTCAATTGAAATTGCGCTTTTCCACCCTTCTTCCGACATCGGCGTAACAATTCCCGTCGTGCCTAAAATAGAAATACCGCCTAGAATTCCCAAATTACTATTCATCGTTTGCCGAGCGCGTACTTCCCCTTCCGGTGCGTAAATCAAAATATTTACTCCCTGTTCTGCACCAATCACTTGTCGCACGCTTTCGATAATCATTCGTCTAGGAACAGGATTAATCGCTGCTTCACCAACTGGAACCAAAAGACCTTCCTGAGTAACGCGTCCAATACCCACGCCACCATCAAGGTGAATCTCGGTATCGACTGTCCGTGTAATTTTGGCATAGATGAGTAACCCATGTGTTGCATCGGCATCATCTCCCCCATCTTTTTTTACTGCTGCAATTGCATAATCTGCTCCTTCCTCCAGTCGTGCAATTGGAATCCTTAACTGTTTTTCAGAGGGGGTACGAACAATAATTTCTTCCTTTCTCTCACCTGCTACCAAAAGAAGCGTTGCGGCGGTTGAAGCCGCCGTTGCACATGTTCCTGTGGTGTATCCTTTACGCAGCTTCTTTCCTTCAAAATAAACATACTCTTCCATTAGAATTCCTCAGGTAAATGATACAAAAGCGCATTCACAATTGCAGCAGCAATATTACTACCACCCTTTCTACCTCTTGCAACAACAGCCGGAAGCCCACTATTAAACAACTTTTCTTTTGATTCAGCAGCGCCCACAAAACCAACTGGTGCACCAACAAGTGCGGTTACTTCCAATTCATTCGCTGCGACCATTTCTAAGATTTTATAAATAGCTGTTGGTGCATTTCCAACCACAAATAATTTGGGACCAGGGATTTTTGCTGCATATTCAATCGCCGCCATTGAACGTGTTATGCCCTTTTTCTTTGCTGCTTTAGCAATTTCAGGATGTCCAATGTAGCAAGCATACGTCACGTGCCACTGGTCTAAGATTTTTTTATTCATACCACTCAAGGCCATCGTCGTATCCGTGAAAATATGCCCACCGTTTAAAATCAATTTTTGAATCTCGACCAACACGCCATTTGTAAATTGTAAATTATCTAAATAATCAAAATCGGCGCTTGTGTGAATGGCTCGTTTAATCACAGCTTCTTCAAGTGGTGATTGAAATGAATAGTCTGGCCGCTTTTCCTCAATGATTCTTTGGATAATTTCAAAGCTTTGCTCCTCAATTTTTTGAGGATTTTTTACATATTCCATATTCTTACCTCTTTTCAGTGATAGCACTAGTAAAACAAACTAGCTAGTAGCCAAAAAATACCAATAGCCAGCATAGCCGCTCCATATAATAGCTGCGTCATCCGTTGAATATCTCGGGGTTCAACTTCTTTTTTTGCTTCGCCGATTGACGGTTTTACGATTTCGATTCCATGGTACGTATGCGAACCGCCCAACTGAATTTCCAAAGCTCCTGCGGCAACAGACTCGGGATATCCACTATTTGGACTTTTGTGTTTACGACAATCTCTACGACCAATCAACCAAGCATTGGCTGCATTCATTTTTAAAAGCTTACTCGCTATCAGAAGCAGAATCCACGTAATCCGTGCAGGAATCACATTCCAGAGATCATCCATTTTGGCTGAAACATACCCAAATTCCTGATATTTTGGGGTTTGATAGCCTACCATCGAATCCAATGTGTTAACTGCTTTATAAACCATAGCTAAAACGGGGCCACCTACAAATAAATAGCAAAGGGGTGCCACGACTCCATCACTTGTATTTTCCGCAATTGTCTCAATCGTTGCATTAGCGATTTCTTTGGCGCTTAAGTCAGAAGTATCACGCCCGACAATCAGGCTCACTTGTTGTCGGGCTTCATCAATAGTTCCATGGATTAGCTTTTCATACACCTGCCTGCCTTCGACTGCTAAGCTTTTAGTAGCCAATGCTGAATAACTTAAATAGATGTAACAAGTAGCCCCCAATATTGGGTGAATGTGAAAACTCAACCAAAGAAGCAGTGCAGTACTTATTCCGACACCGACAACTGTTGTTAACCACAGTAAAAATCCCCAAAAATAGTTTGCTTTTTTCCTTCGTTCTTTCCGATAAAAGTAGTTTTCGAAGAAAGAAATATAACGACCCATCATTTTTACCGGATGTGGCCAGCTGTGAGGATCGCCAATCAGTAAATCCAGAATAAAAGCAACCAGAATATAATTAATAGACACCATTTTGCTTCTCCTCCAGTACGCGATCTAGCAATTGCATTAAAAAAGTCGGTTGCTGATAAAAATGGACATGCAGATAACTGGCAAACGTATTACGTTTTTGATACCCGCCACCCCATTCAGAAACAAGCTGGTCATCTCTTATTTTCCGCAGATTCATGACTTGCTCTTCTGAGCTTTCAAAAGTAGAGTGATGAAACTCGTGTCCATAAACTCGTGTTCCTTTTTTACCTAAAAATGTGTCCACTCTCATTTCGCCTTCACAATAGCCAAATTTTTTTAAGCGAGGAGTCATTTGACTCTTCCCAGCAAAAATACCGACCATTGGATATTTTTCTTGTTCAACTTGTAAAGTTTCACCCAGATACATTAATCCCCCACATTCTGCAAGTATAAATTTCCCCTGATATGATTTTTCATAAATTGCCTGTTTCATTGCTTGATTATCCGCTAATTCCTGCGCAAATTCTTCGGGATAGCCGCCGCCAAAATAATAAAAATCCGCTTCTGGTAAACAGTTATCCTTCATTGGACTAAAAGAAAGCAACTTTACATGGTAATTTTTTAATAGCTCTAGATTATCTTGGTAATAGAAATGAAGAGCTTGATCCTGCGCATACGCCACTGTTAATTGGGAATAATCAGGATAATGGACCGCTGTAGTTGTACTAAAATCTTCTTTTGCCAACGCAATTATCCGATCGATATTCAGCGTTTTTTCCATCATTTGACTAATTTCAGCCACTTTTTCTATCAGATTATCGATCTCAATATCTGGTACCAAACCTAGTTGTCTAGAAGGAAGCTGCAGTCCTACATTTTTACGAAGATAGCCTAACACTTCTACGTTGGTGTACTTTTCAATTGCACCTTTGACTAGCTCATAATGATTTTCCGAGGCAATATTGTTTAGCAGAATGCCGCAGATTGCTACTTCTGGATCGAAAACTTGAAATCCCTTGACAATCGCTGCAACAGACGTCGAAGCCGCTTTTGCGTCAATAATTAGAAGGACAGGGCAAGCCAATTCTTTAGCAATTGCTGCACTTGAACAGCAATTTTTATCAATACCAAAGCCATCATATAAGCCCATTGCACCTTCAATAACGGCAATATCGGCCTGACTTGCTTGTTGTTCAAATAGAAACCGCAGGACATTTGGATCAGGTACGAGAAAGCTATCTAGATTTCGGGAAGCGGTTTGCGCAATCCTCGTATGAAATTCGGTATCCACATAATCTGGTCCAACTTTATAAGGCTGAACAGCCAGACCTCTTTGTTTCAAGCTATATAATAGTCCCAAAGTAATAGTCGTTTTCCCCACACCGCTTGAAGCACCCGCAATCATAATTTTTTTCATCTCTTGACCTCCTCTTGCTGTCAGCTTTTGCCTGCCGATTTTTACTTCTTTTCCCGTTTTATTACCGAAGATGTACGCCTTTATAGCAGGCTTTACGCAAGTGAATCGTTGGATAATCCTTTTCAATTCCAGCTTTTTGCAACTCTTTATACACAGGTTCAAAAAAATTTTTTTCAGGTAACAATAACCCTAATACGGTGCCGCTATGAGCAACATTTATGCCTAAAAGCTGAAATTTTTCAACCACTTGCCTCAAATATGCAAAATGTCGTTTCGGTAGAATTTGCTGATTTAACGTTGCGCTTGCCAAAGCCGCTTGCCCTAACTTTGCTAAAGATTTTTCTTGCAAAGCTTCTTCATACAAGTTATATACTTTTAAAAATTGAAATCGTTGACGGAAAAAAAGATCGTTTATTTTGGCAGTACGGAACTGCTCCGTCACAAGCTGTGTTTCAGGTTCTAAAGTTAGCACGTAAAAGTCGGGACGCCAACCACTACTTTCTCTCGTAAGCCCTTGACATTGATCAAACAAAGTAAGCGATGAAAAAGGTGTACTATCCGTTGCTTCTATTGCCAAGCAAATATCCATAATTTGCTGGACAGCTATTTTTCTATTGAAAAAAGTTGCCGTGGCCAAACAAGTTGCAGCAATATCCGCTGTACTACTAGCCATTCCTTTAGCAATTGGTAATTCACTCGTAATCGTTAGTGAAAGCCGGCTAAGCTCTGCCTCAGGGATTTTTAATGTTTCCAGTGTTTTTTTCATTGCAAAAAACGCTTTTGAATTTCTAGCTGATGCTTCTAACTCTCCTTGCTTCTTCCGATAAACAGCTACATTGGAATAGACATCAATCCCATAGGTTACTAATTTTTCTGAATCGCCAACCCAGCCTTGAATTAATTCCCCACAAGATCCCGGACATCTAGCCACCACCCTTTTCATTCAAAAGCTCCTTTATTGCCCGAACAAAGGCTTTATTTTCTTCTTTAGTCCGAACGGCAATTCGATAATAGTTTGCCGATAAACCGTTAAAATTTTGACAGGAGCGAATTAAATAATTCTTTTTCATCAGCTCATGCTGCAAATTAAAGGCACAATTTCCACGAAAGAACAAAAAATTTGTCACAGAATCATATACCCGAAATACTGAGTAGCTCCGTAAATTTTCTACTAAAAATGCACGTTCTTGCGTGATAAAATCAATGGTTCGCTCTAGATATTCTGTCTCTTTTAAAGCAACCTGACCTGCTTTATCCGCAAACGTATTAATGCTCCAAGGAACTCTCCTACTGATTAATTTTTTTAATAGGACTTCATTTCCTGTTAACAAGTAACCCAATCTTAGCCCTGGAAGCGCAAAAATCTTCGTCAAAGAACGAATAACATATAAATGTGAATTGTTTTCTAATTCAGAAATTAAGGAATAATTTGACGCTAGTTCCACAAAATCCATAAATGCTTCATCAATAATCAATTCAACTCGATTTTCTTCACAAAAAGAAACTAACACAAGCAAATCCGCTTTTAAAATAATTTGTCCAGTCGGATTATTCGGGTTACATAGGCAAATACAATCCACTTGTTTCTCTTTTGCTAATGCAATCAATTGGTTAATTTCAAGCTGAAAATCATTTTTTTCTAAAAAATAGTAAGAAAAATTGCATTTTTTACGCGCAAATGCTGTCTCATACTCCATAAAAGTGGGTGCCAGCAGCAAGACATTTTGAACAGATAAACTTTGAGCCAGTTCAAAAATAACCTGAGCCGCACCATTACCCAAATACACCCATTTTTCCGAACAATCATGAAATTCTGCGATTGCTTTGGTTAACAGAAAATAGCGATTATCTGGATATCGTTCCAAATCTCCAATGGCTTCGATCAGCTTTTTTTTCACATTGGTTGGCATGCCAAATGGATTAATATTTGCACTAAAGTCGGTTAATTGCTGAGGGGCAATTTGATATTTTTCTGCCATTTCATTGATATTGCCACCATGTCTACTTTCCATTAAGGCCACTTCGCTTCCCCTATAATTAAAATTGATAGTGTTTTATTTTTTGCGGTAGTGCAACATACACAAACTCGGATAAAAATAAGTTACACACTGTTGCAAGTGTTAAGGGAACAAACAAAATAAAAACTGTTTTTCCTAGAAAAGGATACAAAAGTAACAAATCTAAGGGGACATTGATCAGATACGCGACGATGACCGAACAAACAACAGATAAAATTGTATTCGCGCGCCAATTTTTACGAATCCAGCCATAACAATACATACAAACTCCCATTAAACACGCAATAATTAGATGAATTGGTAAGGTATTCGGAAATCCGGCAAACAAAGCCGAAGTCATATGTCCAAAAAAACCGAGGAACGCGCCCGCCACAGGTCCCAAAACAATTGCACCAATAAAAGCGGGAAAAGAATCAAACGCAATCGAACCAAAAATACTAATATTTGCACCAACGACACATAAAGCTAACAGAATTGCAGTAATCGTTATCTTTCTTGTACTGCTTTTCATTTTTATCAACTTCCTTTCTTAAAATTACAATAAAAAACAAGACATCCTTTTTGGAAAAGGATGTCTTGTAATATTAGATGCACACCAAATAAACGCTCAACGCTGCACAATCTTATCACAAAACAATTTTCCCAATCCAATTATTTGTTCACATTCTAGAAAGATATCCTGACTTTACATCAACCTACTATCTCGCCTTTCCCGTTAGAGTGGCTTAGTGAGAGTTCGTCCGTATTCACAGTAGAAAGGGGCTGTTGAGGACTTTCACCTCATTCCCTTAAAAGAATGCGCTATCATTTTCTTTTATTATATAAAATTATTTCCAAAATGTATAGCCAACTTTTAAAGACCAACAAAATATTGCTAAAAAATTCACTTAAAACAGCAAAAACTTTATGTCCGCTTAAATTAAAATTATTTTTTTAGTATTATTTTGATTTTTTTCTGCCATTCGTTCCTTGCAAGCTTTTTCTAAATAGAAAAAATAACAAAGTAAAAAACAATTTGGTTTCTAAAACTGCACAAAAATAAACCGATAAGAAATGAGAACGCGCATTTTCTTATCAGTTCATCTGTTCTTTTGTCATACAAATTTCTTATTTAGGGGGCGCTGTACGTAAATCGCCAAAGCTAAT
>JAATGB010000107.1 GCA_015654945.1 Lactobacillales bacterium
GCTTTGCCTAACACTTTTAGCTGGTCAGATTTCGCCACAAAAATCAGTAACATCACTAATCCCAATGTGCTACCTGCTCCACCAATAAAAAGATACATATTCACAAAATCACCGGCAAACACATTGCTGCCACCATTCATATTTTCCGTTAATGCAACTAATAAAATAGGGTTAATGAAGCTATTTTTGATGATCGCCGTTCCATGAACACCTACGACCCACAACAAATGAATCAAAAGCATAATGACAAGTACACCGATCCAAGAACCGGTTAAATTCTTTACAAATTCAAACGGCTTAGACAAAATCCCATGCAAATCAGTGTGAAAAACCGCTAAACATGTATTAATCGCGATGAACAACAAAGCAATTAAGATTGCAGGGATTAACGAAGCAAAAGCTTTACTAACACCCTCTGGTACACCCTCTGGCATTTTTATGGTTAGATTTTTATTCACACAAAACCGATAGACTTGGATTGAAAGAACAGACGTAATAATCGCAATGAATATACCAATGCCACCAAATCGTGTAATCCAACTTCCTATTGCAACTCCGTTGTAAACAATAGCGGTATCAGTCGTTGATTGAACGAACTGTGCCGTTCCCTTTGAGATATCAGTTTGCACAATTGTCAGTAAAAAGCCAAAAAGTCCGAGCAGTGCACCTACAAAACTACTGATATTTTTATTTTCTTCTTTTTGATAAATTTTAGCCAGATAATAAGAAGTCGCTAAACTATAAAAAAGCGCGATCGAACCAATCGACATGGTGGTTGCGACAGTATAAATCGGTGCAAACCTTAAAAGCGTCTGCTCAAAAAAAGGTGCAAGTGGTGGAATGATCGTCGGTAAGTTATTAATAATCAAAAAGAGTGAGCCCACAATCGTAAAGGGAACGGTAATAATTCCCGCTTGCATAATGGCACGAATAAAACGAACCCCTGCAAGCTTATTCAAAGGTGGCATTAATTTATTCTCTAAAAAACTAAAAATTTTCCCCATTTTTTTCCTCCATACTCATTTATTTTATACTTCCATCTTGCCATTTTGTGCAATCAAGTTTTGGTACCAAGCAAAACTATCTTTTTTGTATCTTGCGAATGATTTTTCATTTTTTTCGTCACGATCGACGTAAATAAATCCATAACGCTTGCGAATTCCTTCATGTACACTGATTAAATCGATAGCTGACCACAGACTGTACCCAATTAAATCTACACCTGCTTCAATCGCTGCTAAACACTGTGTTATATGCTCTCTCAAGTATTGAATGCGGTAATCATCATGGATTTTACCATCTTCTGTCAAGACATCTTGCGCACCCAAGCCGTTTTCTGTAATAATAATCGGCAAATGGTAACGATCATATACTGTTTGCAACGTAGTTTTCATTCCCAAAGGATCAAGCGTCCAATTAAATTCATTCTTTGACAGGTAAGGATTTGTAAAACCTTTATAAAATCCTTTTTCCACGATATCCTCACTTTGCTGATCGCTAATTCCATTTTTCATATCGACACGATTTTTGGCACTCTCAACCGTTACGGTTGTATAAAAATTCATCGCAATAAAGTCAGGAAAATGGGTGGTCATTACTTCTTCATCCTCCGGAGCAAACTGAATATTCACCTTATTTTTACGCAAATAATCTTGAAATACAGCGTTATACCTGCCTAAACAAGAAAAATCAAGATAGGCCCAGTTTCGAACACTATTAAAATAAAGAGCCGCTTCATTGTCCTCTGGCTTGCTCGTCGCTGCATAGACCAAAGAAATATTCGGTACAGGCCCAATTTTACCATCTGCAATTTGCTCATGACATAATTGGAAAGCATACTTTTCGGCTATCATCAAATGATGGAATTGTTGATATTTTTGCGCAAGTGGAATTTCTTTGCCTAGAATTTTTTTGTCCACTAATAACATAATATTCGGTTCGTTTATCGTTAGCCACATTTTTGCTTGTGCCCCATATTCACGAAAAACAAACAGCGCATATTCGCGAAAAGCCTCAACTGTTGAGCGCACACTCCACCCGCCTTCGTCTTCCAAAGCTTGCGGCAGATCAAAATGATTCAAGGTAATTAAAGGTTGAATTTTATATTTTGCTAATTCGACAAGCACATTGTGGTAATGCTCCACCCCCTTTAGGTTTACCTTGCCTCTTCCTTGCGGGAAAATCCGCGCCCATGAAAGCGAAAAACGAAACACCTGAATCCCTAATTCAGAAAGCAAGCGAATATCTTCTTTGTAGCGATGATAATGATCAACTGCTACCGTGAAATCTGCAATCGTCTGGTCTTCTCTTGGACGCGTATCTTGCACCGTCAAGCCTTTCCCCTCACTTTGATAGGCTCCCTCTGTTTGATGAGCTGAGATTGATGCTCCCCATAAAAAATCATGTGGAAATTCATTTGCCATTCTGTCTACTTCCTTTCAAATAAACCGTTTTCTTTAAAGGTAAAAGAAAAAGCAGCTGAATACAAGCAGCTGCTCTCAATCGTTCATTTCTATATTTTTATGTTCGTTTCATTTGGTAACAAGTGAATCGCTATCGGTTGTTGCTTATAGGTTGCTAAAAGCGCATCATCAATCCCACTATCTGTGTAAAGCGTATCAAAATATAATGTATGATTCACCATAAAACGACTCGTTTTCCCAATATTTTCTGATGTAACTAGGACCATTTTTTCGCCTTTGGTTCGTTGCAGCATTGTCCGATAAACCAAAGATTCATTCAGAGTAGCAACCGTGACTTCATGACTATTAAAACCTCGTGCCTCAATCAAACAAAAATCAGCCTCTATTTTATTGAACGTATGCAAGGCAAAATCACCGACAAACGCATCAGTCCCTCTTTCGATTTCACCACCACAGAAGATGATCGTTGCTTTTGTTGGCTGCTGCGTAAAAAGTAAGCATCGGGCATCATTGGTAATAATCGTAATTTCCAACTCAAGTAACTCTTTGATCAATGGCTGAGTATGTTTTCCAGAAGAAATAAAAATTTTTGCTTGTGCGGGTAACTTTTCCCTTAAGTGCTCCACCAACGAACGCAAGGAGAAAAATTCCGTGCCCATAGAGGAGTCCGCTGTCGCTTCCTTTATAGCCGAAAATTGTAATTTTGCACCGCCATAATACCTCGTTATAATTTTCTTTTTTTCCAAAAATAAAAGATCTCGCCGAATGGTCACTTCCGAAACATGAAAATAGGAAGCGAGCTCTGCAACAGTGCTTTCCCCTTTTTGATGAAAGATTTCAATTAACTGTTCTCTTCTTTTAAAAAGTTCCCCTTGACTCTTCTTCAAAAAAACACCTCCCTTATAATCAATCTTACAAAAATAAAATACAGAAAGCAACTTAGACTAAAGGAATACGGTTCTCTTGTTATCTTTTTAAAGCGAAAACAATTTAAATAACATTAGTAATTAAATACTCCCAGTAGTATACTATTAATGATTCTACTTTCACAAAAAACCTCAGTCAGTGCTTCGAACGCTGACTAAGGCATTAACTTTATTTACAAAAATAGTATAGCATAGATATGCTAAAGGGGAGAATAAAATGGCAAAAAAGACAGTTTTGGGAGAAGATGGAAAAAGATACACAGTAAAAGAGAAAAAACCGTTTTATAAAAAGTGGTGGACTTGGCTGATCATTATAATCGTCATTATTGGTGTTGGAAGTCAAATGGGTGATAAAAGCAATAATACCAGCACAAAAAGCACTACTAAAACTGAAACAAAATCAAATAAAAAGACTAAATCAAGCACTGCACTATCAAAAGACTACAAAGTTGGAGATACTGTAAGTTATCAAGGATATGAAATAAAAATAAATAGTGTTGACTATAGCGCTGGAGGAGATTATGATAGTCTCGATTCAGGCGAACAATTCGTAATTGTTAATGTGACAATTACAAATAATACCGACAAAAAACAAAGTTATAATCCTTATGATTTTAAACTCAACGCTGATGGAAATTCAACAGATTTAGACTCTATCATGGTCGATGCATCAAATCAATTAAATAGTGGCTATTTAGACAAAGGAGCTACAGTCACAGGTAATTTGTATGGTGAAGCTTCTACAACAGCTACTAGTTTAAAACTTCAATATCAAACCAGTTTTTGGAACGATAAAACTGTAGACATCACTCTTAAATAATCTCTAAAAGTAAACGCCTCTACTTTCGTAAAAGTAAAAAAATAACCCTAACCAGTGCCTGAGACACTAGCTAGGGTCCTTTGTGATAAAATTTTTATTACAATTAAGAAAAGCTAGGCAAAGGGTTGGACAATTACGGCTACTACCACTGTTTGACATGGATTTATGAGTCCTACAACTCCTATTGGCATAATTGTAGCTGTTTTATTAATCATTCAATATTTCTTTTACGATATACACACAAACACCCATTCCTAAAAATACAAAAATATTTTTTATACAGTAGATTGCTATATAGAAATTCTGAGAGACATCTTCTTTTGAAATAGGATAGTTAGACTCTATATGCAAAGACACAATAAATCCTAGCACAAAAATTAAGATAATTAGTAATAATTTAATATATTTTTTCATTTTATTCTCCTATTTATAAGAAAAATTTTTCTTAAATGAGATTCCATAAGCTTTCTTAACTGCTCCCGAACCTCTGTTACTCCAGTTTTTAGCATTCCAAGCCTTACTTTGTACAGTGTATGTCTTTGTTTTATAAATAGTATGTGCTTTTAATGTACACGTCTTCACTTGTCTCTTCCCAACTTTGGAAGGAATTTTATATGTGCCAGATATAGAGATAGAAGTCGATCCCGTAACATTCCAACCCACACCGGCACTTATAACTTTAGCGCTCGCTCCAAAAGAACCACTAAATGATGTTGAAATAGATTTTGTTTGGGATATTCTCAATGTTATATTTGGAGCACCAGAACTAGAAGCAATTGCTCCTCCTACATAATCTTTTCCACCTTTTACATTTACAACTCTATAGGATGTCGTTACACCACGTGCTTGAACTCTTGCAGTATCCTCGATAATATCTTCATCCTCAGCTAAAGAATCATCTACCACAACTAATTCATCGACTGATTCATCTTCTAAAAATTCATTAATAATTCTTTCACTATCTTGATCATATAAAATTTGTGGTACAACTTCCACACTTCCACTTTGAGTATCGAGCTCATGTTCACCTTCTGCCTCATCCGCTAGAGAAGTACTATTGAAAATAAACAAACCACTAAACACAGCCAAACCAAATAACACCCTCTTCATTTTAACGATCCTTTTTTATAATATTGGAAATCATAATTTCTAATATTTACCATAATAACAAAAGGTTATTCAATTGTCAACGCTTTCATGTTATTTTAAGACATACTCCCATTTCTTTTTTAGCAGAATCTGGAGTAGCTTTGCGCACCCTCGTACCATAATGAATAAAGTAGGTCACTCTAAACCAGAAACAACATTATCTATTTACACTCA
>JAATGB010000145.1 GCA_015654945.1 Lactobacillales bacterium
AGTGTCATTACCTTTCATTCATTGGAAGATCGGATTGTTAAAAACATCTTTAAAGAATACAGTCAGCCAAAGGATCTACCACAAGGATTACCCGTTGTTCCTGAGGGATATCAGCCAACCCTGAAACTGATTACGCGGAAACCTATCTTACCAAGCATAGAAGAGCTTGAGCAGAACAATCGTGCCCGAAGCGCAAAGCTGAGAATTGTTGAAAAAACAATGAATTGAAAGAAAGGAGTGACAACGATGGCAGAATTGAAACCGATGGAAGATTTTGATCTAGAAGTCCCAATTTCTCCCGTGAAACATCCAGACGAGCAGCAATCGCAGCCTAAGCTAGTTCCTGTTTTTCCACAAAAAAAGATTCGTAAGATTTCTAGAATCGAAAAACTATCTGTCTTTTTTCTACTTGCTGCATTCATCGCTGTCTCAGTCCTGACGGTTTACGTTAGTACCTCAATCACACAACAGACAGAAGAAATCACTGTCTTACAACAAAAAATTGCCAATAAAAATAAAAATATTGAAAAATTTGAACAGGAAAAAAGCGAATTATCACAAAAAGATCGCTTGAAAAAAATTGCTGAAAAAGCCGGTTTGCAATTAAGAGATGAAAATATAAGGAATGTGACCAAATGAATAAGCACCGATTGAAACGCTATTTACGTTCAAAAAATCTAAACCCGGTAAATAATCGGAAAAAAGTAGGGGTAATTCTTTTTGCAACAGCAATTGGGGTTTTCCTTATTTTTGCTATTCGCTTTTCTTATATCATGATGGGAAATATTGGAAATGTTTCACTTGCAGAAAAAACAGCAGAACTGTATAAAGGGAGCCAGATTATCAAAGCAAAACGTGGCTCTATTTTAGATAGAAACGGGGATCCGATTGCAGAAGATGCGACTTCGTATTCACTTTATGCTATTTTGGATAAAAATTATCTCGGAATTAACAAGAAAAAATTATATGTTCAAGAAAAAGATCGTGAAAAAATTGCTGAGGTTTTAAACAAATATGTAGGCTTAGAAAAAAGTTACGTTATTAGTCAATTAAAACCGCAAAAAAATAAGCAAGGAAAAACCATCACAAATGTTGAATTTGGGACGGAAGGCAAGGGCTTAACACTTGAAACGAAAACCAATATTGAAAAAGCCTTAAAAAAAGAAAACATCGCGGGAATTTATTTTACGGAGCATCCGGCGAGATCCTATCCAAATGGTGAATTTGCTTCTTACTTAATCGGCTATACGGCGTATGCGGACAAAAATGATGATACCAAAGGGATGAAAGGTGTCTTATGTATTGAGGGTGCCTACAACAAACAGTTAAAAGGAACCGATGGCAAGATTGTGTATCAAAAAGATAGTAGCGGTAACGCGATTCCGGGAACGCAGGTTGTGAAAAAAGAAGCCAAAGATGGGGAAGATATTCAAACCACTTTGGATCGAAACTTGCAATTGTATTTGGAAGATTTAATGGATTCAGTGGAAGAAAAATACTCACCTGAAAGCATGACGGCAATGCTTGTCGAAGCAAAAACGGGTTCGATTTTAGCAGCGACACAACGTCCAAGCTTTGATCCTGTGACCAAGGAAGGTCTTAGTGGTGAAAATGCATTATGGCGAAATCTTTTAGTAGAAGATTCATTTGAACCCGGCTCCACAATGAAGGTATTCACGGTTGCGGCGGCAATTGAGGCCGGTGTCTTTGATCCCAATGCGACCTATCAATCGGGGAAAATCCAAGTAGATGATACACAGATCAGTGACTGGAATCCAGCGGGAGTTGGTACACTTACTTACCGTCAGGCATTGGCTTGGTCGAGTAATGTCGGAATGGTTCATTTAGAAGAAATGATGCCAACTGCTTGGCAGGAGTACATCAAAAAATTCGGGTTTGTCAAAAGCACTAATTCTGGTTTGTTAAATGAAAATATCGGTCTTTTACAAAATAGTACAACGGTCGATCGGGCGATGACTGCTTATGGGCAAGCGATCTCCGTAACGGACTTTCAGATGATGCAAGGATTTACGGCGATTGCGAATAATGGCAAAATGATGAAACCGCAGTATATAAAAAAAATAGTCAAGTCAGATGGTACGGAAAAAGTCTATAATCCCAAAGAAGTTTCCCAACCAATCTCCAGTACAACTGCAAATCAGGTTTTAACGTATATGCAAGATGTTGTCAACGATGCAACATATGGTACGGGATATGGTATTTTTAATATTGATGGCTACAATGTATCAGCCAAAACAGGAACTGCGCAAATTTCTGAAAATGGCAAATATTTGGATGACCAATATATTCATTCAGTGGTTCAAATTGCGCCAACAGAAGATCCCGAATATATTATGTATGTCACGATTAAAAAACCAACTATTCCAGCAGGAACATCGGCAAGTAGTATTGTTGCAGAAATTTCTAATCCATTGCTAAAAAGGGCACTTGATTTAGGTGTGAGTGACCAATAAATTTTTAACAAATTTTGAATAAAGTGTAGGTGAATAGCGAATGAACAGCAGAGAAATAATTCAAATCGTGGAACCAATTAAAAAATATGGACAGTTAGATGAATTAGAGCTTGGTTCGATTTCTCAAGATACAAGAACTGTGCAAAAAAATTCTTGTTTTGTATGTATTGAAGGAGCACAAGTGGACGGACACCTCTTTGTCGCACAAGCTGTTAAAAACGGTGCAGTCCTCATTATTGCAGAAAAAGCGATTGATTCTACTGTACCCTATCTCCTTGTCCAAAATTCCAAAAAAGCATTCGCACAATTAAGTGCTGCCTTCTGCGGGGACCCAACGAAAGAACTCGCTATAATTGGTGTGACAGGAACAAATGGCAAAACTACGACTACGCATCTTATTGAAGAGGTATTGCGTAATAGCGGGAAACCAACGGGAATAATTGGCACCATGTACAATAAAATTGGGGCGAAAAAAATCCCAACAATTAATACGACACCGGATAGTTTAACCATTCAAAAATTATTAAAGCAAATGAAAGATTCTGCAATTGAAGCTTGTGCAATCGAAGTTTCTTCTCATGCGCTGTTTCAAGGAAGAGTCTGGGGTGTTGATTTTGATGTTGCTGTCTTTACTAATTTGAGTCAAGACCATTTGGAATATCATCATACGATGACGGACTATTTTTATGCGAAAAGTTTATTATTCTCCCAACTTGGGAACAGCTATCACGATGATCAGAAAAAGAAAACGGCAGTGATCAATATAGATGACGCATATGGAAGAAAACTGTTGCCACTTACGTCGGCTAATGTCGTAACTTATGGTATCCAAAATTCTGCGACGATTCAAGCTTTAGATGTTAAAGTGACGAGTAAAGGAACTCAATTTACTTTGGCTTTTCTGGATGAAGTTTATCCGGTTACGATGAAGCTGATCGGCGATTTTAATGTCTACAATGTGTTGGCTGCTGTTGGTTCCTGCCATGCTTTGGGAGTAAAGACAGAAGTGATCATTCGTGCAATTGAGCAAATCAAGGGTGTAAGAGGACGGTTCGAATTAGTTCCGAACGAACAAGAAATCACTGTGATTGTTGATTATGCACATACGCCAGATGGCTTAGAGAATGTATTGAAAACTGCCAGAAAATTTGCCGAAAAAGATGTTTACTGTGTTATTGGTTGTGGCGGAGATCGGGATCCAGGGAAACGGTCTGTTATGGGAAAGATTGCGGTTGAATATGCGACACACGCCATGTTTACTTCTGATAATCCCCGAACAGAGGATCCAGAGGTCATTTTAGATCAAATGACGGAACAACTTGTTGCTGCAAGTTATCAGCGCGAGACAGATCGTAAAAAAGCAATTGAAACAGTTTTAGCACAAGCTAAGACAGGTGATGTGGTCTTAATTGCTGGTAAAGGTCATGAAGACTATCAAATCATCGGAAAAGAGAAGCATCCTTTTGATGATGTGACAGTTGTGAAAAATTATTTTAGACAGATAAATTAGGAGAATTCAAATGGAATGGACACAAGCATTAATACCTATTGCAACAAGCTTTGCGCTAACCTTTAGCATTATGCCGATCTTTATTGCGTATTTTTTAATGAAAAAGCAAGGGCAATCAATTCGAGAAGATGGACCCACCTGGCATAATAGTAAAACAGGAACACCAACGATGGGTGGTGCGGTATTTCTGATAGCTATTGTAGTTTCATCGCTACTTGTAGCATTATGGCAACATGTTGTCACACCCTCTTTTGGAATTATTCTGTTCATTCTCATTTTATATGGTACATTGGGATTTCTTGATGATTTTATCAAAATATTTAAAAAACGAAACATGGGTTTAAATTCAAAGCAAAAATTAATGGGTCAAATTATTGGCGGCGTTGTTTTTTATGGAATTTACCGGTTAGAAGGCTTTGGTAATGAAATCGCGGTCCCCGGATTAGGAACCATTCATATCGGCGTTTTATATGGCGTTTTTGTTGTTTTTTGGTTAGTTGGATTTTCAAATGCGGTTAATTTAACCGATGGCATAGATGGCTTGGTATCTGGGTTAGCAATTCTCTCTTTTGCGACCTATGGCATCATTGCGTGGAAGCAAGGACAACTCGATGTATTGATTATTTGTTTAGCGACGATCGGTGGTTTAGTCGGTTTTATTCCTTTTAATCGAAAGCCGGCGAAGATTTTTATGGGAGATGTTGGTTCACTTGCTTTAGGCGGGATGCTAGCGGGTATTTCAATCTTGCTACATCAAGAATGGTCATTGTTACTGATTGGTTTTATCTATGTTTGTGAAACTGCCAGTGTATTACTACAAGTTACTTCTTTCAAATTAACTGGTAAAAGAATTTTCAAAATGAGTCCCATTCACCATCACTTCGAAATGAGTGGCTGGTCAGAATGGAAAATTGATATTATTTTTTGGATAGTGGGATTTGTGATGTCTGCGCTCACGCTATTAATACTCTACTAGAACAGGGAGAGAAAACAGATGAAAAAAGTTACAACTTACGAAAATAAAAAAATCTTGGTTTTGGGATTAGCCAAAAGTGGCGTCAGTGCAGCCAAATTGCTCCATAAACTAGGTGCATTTGTAACTGTAAATGATTTCAAAGAATTTTCTGAGAATCCCGAAGCGCAGGATTTATTAAAAAAAGGTATCAAGGTTGTAACCGGTAGTCATCCTGTTGAGCTATTGGATGAGGGATTTTCATTAATTGTGAAAAATCCTGGAATTCCTTATACAAACCCTATTATCGAGAAAGCAATTCAAAAAGGAATTCCGATTATTACAGAAGTTGAACTTGCCTACGAAATTTCGGAAGCACCATTTGTCGGAATTACTGGGACAAATGGAAAAACGACAACGACAACCATGATTGCGGAAGTTTTAAATCAACAAGGAACCAAAAACCAAGCACGATTAGCTGGAAATATTGGCTATCCTGCAAGTACGGTTGTACAAGAAGCAAGTCGAGAAGATGTTTTGGTGACAGAGCTTTCCAGTTTTCAGCTTTTAGGTATCCAGCAATTTCATCCTCATGTTGCGGTGATTACCAATCTTTACTCAGCACATCTGGATTACCATGAAACAAGAGAAGCATATGTGCAAGCCAAATGGCGAATTCAAAAAAATATGACGGCACAAGATTTTCTAATCTATAATGCAGACCAAGAAGAGCTAAGTCATTTAGCGCTGACTTCTGATGCTAAAGGAGTACCATTTTCAGCTGTTAAAGTGGTAAAGGACGGTGCGTATCAATTAGAAGGAAAGCTTTATTACAAAGATACGTATATTATGGAAAGTCACGATCTAGGTGTGCCCGGTACGCATAATATTGAAAATGCGCTAGCAACAATTGCTGTGGGTGGAATTTACGAAGTTGCGCCTGAAAAAATCAAATACGCATTGTGTCATTTTTCGGGTGTTCCTCATCGAACACAGTATATTGGCGAATGGCAACAACGAAAGTTTTATAACGATTCGAAGGCGACAAATATTTTAGCAACAGAAAAAGCATTAAGTGGCTTTGAACCGGGAAAAGTGGTCCTGTTAGCCGGTGGTTTAGATCGAGGCAATAATTTTGATGAATTGGTCCCTTCCTTAAAGGGAATCCACACGATTGTTTTATTTGGAGAAACGCAAAAAAAATTAGCGGAAGCAGCAGAAAAAGCAAAAATTCCTGAAATATTATTTACGAAAAATGCGGAAAGTGCGGTAGCACTTGCATTTGAGCATAGTAGAGAAGGCGATAGTATTTTACTTTCACCTGCCTGTGCTAGTTGGGATCAGTACAAGAATTTTGAAGTTCGAGGCGATCGTTTTATCGCGGCGTATAAAAAATTAAAAGAATAGAGTGAATACAATGAAATTACTTATTACAGGAGGCGGTACAGGAGGTCATATTTATCCGGCACTTGCTCTGATTAGGGAAATCAAAAAAAAAGATCCAACTAGTGAGTTTTTATATGTGGGAACGAAAAATGGCTTGGAGAGTAAAATTGTACCGGCCGAAAACATTCCATTTCAAACGATCGAAATTCAAGGCTTCAAGCGTTCACTCTCTTTAGATACGCTTAAAACACTTTCTTTATTTATAAAAAGTCTCAAAGTTGCTAAAAAAATGATCAAAAAATTTCAGCCAGATGTGGTATTAGGTACGGGCGGTTATGTGAGCAGTGCAGTTGTCTATGCTGCTTATAAATTAGGGATTCCGACCGTGATTCATGAGCAAAACAGCGTACCTGGCATGACCAATAAATTTTTGGCAAGATATGTTGATAAAGTGGCGATTTGTTTTTCTGATGCGGCGCAATACTTTCCTAAAGAAAAAGTGGTCCTTACAGGAAACCCACGAGCACAAGAGGTTTATGGCATACCACAATCAGCTGTTATTAAAAACTATCAATTAGATCCAGCGAAACCAACCGTGCTTATTTTTGGTGGCAGCAGAGGTGCCGCCAAAATTAATCAAGCAGTCAAAGAGGCAATTACGGAGTTTACAACTAAAAACTATCAGATTCTTTATGCGTCAGGTGAAATTTATTATGAAAAAATCCAAATGGAATTAAAGGAACAATTACGTCATGCACAGAACATTACAGTGATTCCTTATATTTCGGATATGGAGCAAGTTTTAGCAAATGTGACGTTAATTGTTGGACGAGCGGGGGCAACTTCATTAGCTGAAATTACAGCATTAGGCTTGCCATCAATCTTGATTCCAAGTCCCAATGTAACCAATGATCATCAGACGAAGAATGCGCAAAATTTGGTGAAAAATGGTGCTGCGGTCATGCTAAAAGATGGGGAGCTTTCTGGTGAATTATTAGTGACAACCATTGATGAATTGATGGATGATCCATCAAAGTTACACAGTATGGCAAAAATTACGAAAGAGGCTGGAATTCCAGACGCTGCAGATCGCTTATATGAGTTGGTGAAGACAATTACGAACTGAGTTAACGAAATTTAAAGGAGGTGAGCATCATAAAAAAAGACGAAAAAAAGAATGAAATAGATCCAGAGATGCTCACGCCATGGCAAAGAGAAAACCTCAAATATTTGAAAGATCATGGGAATGAACCGAAGTGGATTCAAGAGAAGGCGGAACAAAAAAAAGAACCGCCCATTGAAGAGGAAATTCCTGCTGTAGAAGAGGAAGAACCGCCGCAACTCCCTATGATGACTGAGGCGGAATTATTGGCTGATGCCAAACGGAAAAGAGAACTACGCAGACGATTAACCGTGCTAATGACTTTTTTTGTACTGGCAATTTTGGTGACAACGTACTTCATTTCGCCTTATAGTAAACTTGGTCAAGTACATATTGTTGGGGCTAATGCAGAGGATGTCTCAGCTCTGGTGACGGACACAAATTTTAAGACCAATAAGAATTTGTTGGTACAATATTTTCAACGCGCAAAAGCGTTGAAAAAAATGAAAGAAAAAAACCCGCAAATTAAAACAGCAAATTTAAAAATTGAAAACATAAATCAATTTTCAATCAAGGTTGTCAACTATAAAACGATTGCCTATGAACAAGAAGGGGATGTGTATCATCCTATTCTAGAAAATGCAGTAATTTTAAAAACAACAGTGGCGAAAAAAGAAGACAATTTTCTTATCTTTAAAAATTTTAAATCAGATAAATCATTCAAGAATTTGATCGCCGCTATTAGGAATTTGGATAAAGATATCACCGACAATATCACAAATGTGATGGCAACTCCCTCTAAGAGTAATTCGCACCTGATTACCCTGAATATGAAGGATGGTAATCAAGTCATTGCATCCACGGTTGACTTTAAATCAAAGATTATTTATTATCCCAAGGTTGCGGCGCAAATGAGTGAGAAAGGAATTATTGACATGGAAGCAGGGATTTTTTCCTATCCATTTAATAATAATTCTAAAAAATGATAAAATAATCAACAAAATGTTAGAAATCAACAAAAATTCACCAATTATTTATGTATTATTCTTCCTTAAACTCTAGAAAATATGGTAGAATTATAGGAAGTAAGAATTATGATAAAATGAAAGTAGACGAACAGATAAATTGTTCAAGTAAATACGGAAACTAAGTAGGAGGGAAAACCTTTCATGGCAAAAACAGGAATATATGTAGGCCTTGATATTGGTACAACATCAGTGAAAGTAGTTGTTGCTGAATATGTCGAAAATCAAGTGAACATCATTGGTGTTGGAAATGCAAAATCAGAAGGCTTGAATCGTGGGATTATCATTGATATTGATAAAACCGTTGAGTCTATTCAAAAAGCAATCAAACAGGCAGAAGAAAAGTCTGGGATCCAGATAAAAAAAGTAAATGTAGGTTTGCCTGCTAATTTATTAGAGGTTGAAAAATGTGAAGGCATGATTGCTGTCAATACAGAATCAAAAGAAATAACAGATGAAGATGTCAGAAATGTAGCTTCTGCTGCAATTGTTCGTTCTACCCCTCCTGAACGCCAAATTATTACGCTTTTACCACAAGAGTTTAAAGTTGACGGTTTTGAAGGAATCAAAGACCCTCGTGGAATGATTGGCGTAAGATTAGACATGAAAGGTTTGGTCTTTACCGGACCAAAAACAATTGTGCATAATATTCAAAAATGTGTCGAAAAAGCGGGATTGGGCTTAAATGAATTGGTCATTACGCCGTTGGCACTGACAGAATCCGTTTTATCTGATGGCGAAAAAGATTTTGGGACTGCGATTATTGATCTTGGTGGGGGCCAAACCACTACTTCAGTGATGTATGAAAATGAATTGAAGTTTACTCATGTCGATCAAGAAGGCGGCGAATTTGTAACAAAAGATATTTCTATGGTGCTAAACACTTCATTAAGCAGTGCGGAATCGTTGAAAATCAATTACGGAGATGCCTATCCAGAAAGAGCTTCAGCAACAGAAGAGTTTCCAGTAGATGTTATTGGAAAAAATGATCCTGTGCGAGTGGATGAACGTTATCTTGCAGAAATCATTGAAGCGAGAATGGAACAAATTTTTGATAGATCTCGATCAGTGTTAAATAGCATTGATGCATTAAGCTTACCAGGCGGTGTTATTTTAACTGGTGGAGCGGCGAGCATTCCAGGTGCAATCGAGCTAGCAACTGAAATATTTGACACGAATGTGAAATTATATGTTCCGAATCATATGGGACTTAGAAATCCAGCATTCACAAATGTGATTAGTATTGTTGAGTACGTTGCAAAGTTAAGTGACATTCATCAAATTGCAAAATCGGCTGTCACAGGAGACCGAATATCTAAAAGCTCAACCACCACGTTTAGCAGTAAAGATAACCAAGAAACAACAAATGCTGCTACTCCATCGTATGATACTTATGAAGGCTACGAGGAAGAAGCTAAGGGTGAAAATGTGCGAGATAAGCTTAAAGGTTTCTTTTCTAATATATTTGACTAACATACATACAATAGGAGGAATGAAATAATATGGAATTTTCTTTAGATAATAACATGGATAATGGCGCTGTAATTAAAGTTATTGGCGTCGGTGGTGCAGGCGGAAACGCAGTAAACAGAATGATCGAAGAAGATGTTCAAGGCGTTGAGTTTATTGTTGCCAATACAGATGTGCAAGCATTAAAAAATTCAAGTGCAGAGACAGTGATTCAATTAGGACCAAAATATACACGTGGCTTAGGAGCTGGTTCTCAACCAGAAGTTGGTAAAAAAGCCGCTGAAGAAAGTGAAGAGTATTTAAAAGAAGCGTTACAAGGCGCAGATATGATCTTTATCACTGCAGGTATGGGTGGCGGTACTGGAACGGGAGCAGCACCTGTTGTTGCAAAAATCGCGAAAGATTTAGGCGCACTTACTGTGGGAGTTGTCACACGTCCATTCAGTTTTGAAGGACCAAAACGTGGTCGTTATGCTGCAGAAGGCATTGCGTTGTTCAAGGAAAATGTGGATACTTTGTTAATTATTTCAAACAATCGTTTACTTGAAGTTGTTGACAAAAAGACACCGATCTTAGAAGCATTCCGTGAAGCGGATAATGTATTACGCCAAGGGGTTCAAGGGATTTCTGATTTGATTACTGCGCCAGGCTATGTCAATCTTGACTTTGCCGATGTGAAGACAGTCATGGAAAATCAAGGAACGGCTTTAATGGGAATTGGTTCAGCAAGTGGTGAAAATAGAGTAGTCGAAGCAACCAAACGGGCAATTTCTTCTCCACTATTAGAAACATCAATCGATGGAGCAGAACAAGTATTGCTAAATATTACGGGTGGACTAGACATGACCTTATTTGAAGCGCAAGATGCTTCTGATATTGTCGCAAGCGCCGCAACTGGTGATGTCAATATTATTTTGGGAACGTCAATCAATGAACAATTACAAGATGAAATTGTAGTAACGGTCATTGCCACTGGAATCGACCCAACTAGAAATGAAAAAAAAAATACTCGGCCCAATAGAGTAAATACGACGCAAGCACAACCACATGTGCAGGCACAAAGACCAAATCTTGATTTTGATCCAATTAAAGCTGAACCAGAAGAAGAAAATGCTTTTGGGGATTGGGATATTAGACGTGAACCAAGTCAAAGAGGAACTGTGGATGAAACACAGTTTGAAACAATTGAAAAAAAAGACTTTGAACCTTTCCAGAAGGATTCAGAAGGTTCAGGGGATGACGAATTAACAACCCCACCATTTTTCCGTAGAAAGAAAAAATAAGAGGTGACAACGGCATGGCACTAAAAGAAAATGTTGCACAAATCCAGCAAACTATTTCGCAAGCATGCCAATCAGTTGGAAGATCGCTAGAAAGTGTCAATGTTATAGCTGTAACCAAAACCGTTTCGAGTGATATGGCAAGACAGGTGGTCAAATGCGGTATCCATCATTTAGCAGAAAACCGCGTTGACAAATTGCTGGAGAAACAAAAATCCTTAAACGACTGTCCAGCTATAACGTGGCATTTAATTGGGAATCTACAGCGAAAAAAAGTGAAAACAATTATCAACCGTATTGATTATTTCCATGCATTAGATACGATTCATTTAGCAGAAGAAATTCAAAAAAGAGCGACACACAAAATTAACTGTTTTGTGGAAGTCAATGTGTCGGAAGAAGAGTCGAAACACGGGATTCGTGTCGAAGATGTTGTTGAATTTATCACGCAGATGGAACCTTTTGATCAAATTGAAATTGTTGGCTTGATGACAATGGCGCCGTTAGATGCGTCATCTGATGAAGTGGTCACTATTTTTGAAACATTAAAGCAGATAAAAGAGGAAGTAGCTGCGAAAAAATGGCCGTTTGCTCCTTGTAATGAACTAAGTATGGGAATGAGTCAAGACTATCCGATAGCCATTCAGCAAGGCGCAACATTTGTCAGAATAGGCACTGCTTTTTTTAAAAATAATTTAACTATCAATGATGAGGGGGAACCAGCATGAAAATGTTCAACCGAGCTACTTTGTCCGGATTTTTTGGACTATCCGATGATGACACTTATGAAGAAGAATATAGCGCAAATGAAAAACAGCCTGTAGCGAATCAAGAAAATAATCGTTCGAACTCCTCATTTTTTAGACAGTCGCGAAATGATTCTTATGAAGCAGGAAAAAGAAGCGAACCACAGCAAGAAGCAAAAGAAAATCGTAAAGTTGTGACGATGTCTACATCTCAAAATAGACCAACACAAGACCACACGACACGTGAAAGCAATCAAGGTACTGCCAGAAAAGTGACAGTTTTGGAGCCACGGACATATACGGAAGCGAAAAAAATTGCGGAATGTATCTTTAAAAATGAAGTAGTGATTGTGAATTTTCATTTAGTCGAAGAAACGCAAGCAAGAAGAATCGTTGATTTCCTTACGGGCTCAGTCTTCGCGTTAAATGGAGACATTCAACGAATTGGTGAAGAAATGTTTCTTTGTACACCACCAAATATAGAAATCGATAGTACGGTGGCAAAAAGCCTTTTGGGCAGCCATTTTGCTGAATACTAATAGGATGTGACTTCGTTGATATTTGCTCAAATTATTATGCTATTAATTAAATTAATTCAAGCGTATTCTGTTATTTTAGTGATATACGCGTTGCTTTCTTGGTTCCCAGGAGCTTATGAATCGACGTTAGGAAAATGGATTATTAAATTAGTTGAACCGTATTTACGCTTGTTTGATCGATTAAATCTACACATAGGATCACTTGGATTTTCAGTATTTGCAGGTGTGATTGTCTTAAACATCATTGCGAGGTTATTAACGAGTCTTTTAAATGGTGTACTTTATTAAGAACTACATATTGTCAAATGAGTGAAACGAAGGGATGACTATCGATGAATGTAAATGTGTACCAACATTTTCGTAAAGATGAGCATCCTTTTATTGATTTGGTAAGTAATTGGTTGGAACAAGTGGAAGATCAGTATGCTCCAGTGCTCACTGATTTTTTGGATCCCCGCCAAGCTTTTATTCTAGAAACGTTAATCCGGCAGAACGGGGAACTCAGCTTTTCTTTTTATGGTGGATATGAAAGCGCAGAAAGAAGAAGGGCGATTATTTATCCTGATTATTACGAGCCCACCATTGATGAATATGATATTTGCCTTTTTGAGATTGTTTATCCGACAAAGTTTGGACAATTGTCTCATGGTAAAATTTTAGGTACAGTAGTAAGTACTGGAGTAAAAAGAGAATATTTTGGGGATATTATTTCGGACGGTGTACGTTGGCAAATTTTTGTTAAAGCAGATATTGCTAGCTATGTGGCGTTGCAGGTTCAAAAAATCGGCTCGTTTTCTGTACGTCTAGAAGAAAAAAAGTATGTTGATATCCTGATGCCAAAAGATGATTGGACATTAGAAAAGCTCACAGTTAGTTCTTTGCGGCTGGATAATATGATTTCATCTGTATACAATATCTCACGACAAAGGTCGAAACAATTGATTGAAGCTGGCAAGGTGAAAATTAATTGGACGGAAAACAAACGTCCAGATTTTGTGTTAGATTTATTAGATATTGTTTCAGTTCGTAGGTTTGGCAGAATTCAAATCAAAGAGTTTGAAGGAAAGACAAAAAAGGAAAAGTACCGGTTGTTGTTGGGAGTTTTGAGGAAGTAATAAAAATACAGATGAGGTGATTATGTATGGCATTAAGTCCATTAGATATTCGAAATAAAACATTTTCAACAAAGATGAGAGGCTTTAGTCAAGAAGAAGTTGATGATTTCTTGGATCAAGTCATTAATGATTATGAAGAAGTGATTCGTGAAAAAAGGGAATTAGAAAAATCTCTCAAGCATGCAGAAGAAAAGTTAACGTACTTTAATGAGTTGAAAGATGCGTTAAATCAATCGATTATTGTGGCCCAAGATACAGCAGATAAATTAAAAGACAATGCATCAAAGGAATCAAATATTATTATTTCTACAGCGGAAACAGAAGCCAAAGAAATCTTAACAAAAGCGAATGATGAAGCAAAAACATTGGTTGAGGATGCAACAGTTAAAGCCAATGATCGTTTGAATGATTCGACTGAAAAAGCGCGCCAATTGGCAGCCGAAACGGATGATTTGAAAAAGAAAACACGAATTTTTCATCGCAATTTAACTATGTTGCTTGAATCACAACTTGATATCGTAAAAACAGATGATTGGGAAGAATTGTTAAAACCTTTTTCCGCGTATGTCAATGACGATCATGTATTGGTCAAAGAAGTACTTGCTGACGAATTGAAAAATGAACCAGCTGAAGCCAACATCACTACTGAACAAAATGAAACAACGACTGCAGTAGAAACAACGGCTTCAGAAAGCACAACAGTTGTCTTTCCAGAAGAAGAAAATCAAGAAAAATAAGACAAATAAGACAAGAAATAGAAAAACGGATAGAATTCTTATAGCGAGCCAATAATTGGTGAAAGATTGGTAGATCCTTTTATGCGTTAGATCCTTCTTGTTACTTTTCCTTCCGAATAGAGTAAGAAGGGACGGGTCATTGACGTTATAAATGATAGAGGGAATATTGTGTAAGATATTCCGAATCTGGGTGGTAACGCGAGCACTTCGTCCCTATTGGGGCGGGAGTGTTTTTTTTTATCAAGAAAAATTGAAAGGAATTAACGAAAATGAAAATGAAAGAAACGCTGCAGCTTGGAAAAACTGAATTTCCCATGCGAGGGAATTTACCAGTCAGAGAAGTCGAATGGCAAAAAGAATGGGAAGAAAAACAAATTTATGAAGCAAGACAAAAAATTAATGCAGGAAAACCGACTTTTGTTTTACATGATGGACCACCTTATGCAAATGGGAATATCCATTTAGGTCATGCGCTGAATAAAATCAGTAAAGATATTATTGTCCGTTCTAAATCAATGGCTGGTTTTCGCGCGCCTTACGTACCAGGATGGGATACACATGGACTACCTATTGAACAAGTTCTGGCAAACAAAGGAATTAAGCGTAAGGAAATGACCATGGCGGAATATCGCGAAAAATGTAAAGAATATGCGTTGTCACAAGTTGACAAGCAACGAGCAGATTTTAAACGTCTGGGCGTAGCGGGTGAATGGGATCATCCTTATGTTACATTGACACCTGATTATGAAGCGGCGGAAATCCGCGTATTTGGTAAGATGGCAGAAAATGGTTACATCTACAAAGGATTGAAGCCTATTTATTGGTCACCTTCCAGCGAGTCATCATTAGCTGAAGCTGAAATTGAGTATAAAGATATCAAATCAGCATCAATCTATGTGGCTTTTCCAGTTGCCGATGGGAAAGGCAAGCTTGATTCAGATACATCATTTGTAATTTGGACAACAACTCCATGGACTTTACCAGCAAATTTGGGTATTTCGGTAAATCCGGCATATGAATATGTGGTTGTCAAAGTCGCCGCGAAAAAATATGTGATTGCCAAAGAATTACTTGAAACGGTTGCGAAAGAAATTGGTTGGGAAAACCCTGAAGTCATTCAAACGATTAAAGGAACAGAATTGGAGTACATGACTGCACAGCATCCGTTCTATGACCGTACCTCTTTATTAATGCTAGGAGATCATGTGACATTAGAAGCAGGTACCGGCTTGGTTCATACTGCTCCGGGACATGGGGATGATGACTATTATGTTGGGAAAAAATATCATTTAGACATTCTTTCACCAGTGGATAATCGTGGTTGCTATACAGAGGAAGCACCCGGATTTGAAGGGATTTTTTATGACAAAGCGAATCCCATGATTACGGAACTATTGGAAGAAAAAGGTGCTTTACTCAAGCTATCCTTCTTTACCCACAGCTATCCGCATGATTGGCGTACGAAGAAGCCCGTTATTTATCGGGCAACACCACAATGGTTTGCTTCAATTGATAAGTTCCGTCAAAATGTTTTAGATGAAGTCGAAAAAGTCGATTGGATTATTCCTTGGGGAAAAACACGTTTGTATAATATGATTCGTGATCGTGGCGACTGGGTAATTTCTCGCCAACGTGCATGGGGGGTTCCATTACCGATTTTTTATGCCGAAAATGGAGATGCAATTATTACACCAGAAACCATTGAACATGTGGCGCAGCTAGTCGCTGAATTCGGCTCGAATGTATGGTTTGAACGGGAACCAAAAGAATTATTGCCAGTTGGCTTTACACATCCAGGTAGCCCAAATGGAACTTTCACCAAAGAAAAAGACATTATGGATGTATGGTTTGATTCCGGTTCTTCTCATGAAGCGGTGTTACGCGGTAGAGAGAATTTAACATTTCCGGCAGATATGTATTTGGAAGGATCTGACCAATATCGTGGCTGGTTCAATTCAAGTATTACAACGAGTGTGGCTATCAATGGCGTTGCGCCATATAAAGCAGTTCTTTCACAAGGATTCACGTTAGATCCGCAAGGGCGAAAGCAAAGCAAGTCATTAGGAAATACGATTGAACCAGGAAAAGTAATTAATCAAATGGGCGCGGATATTTTACGTTTATGGGTCGCAAGTGTGGATTATGAATCCGATGTTCGTGTAGATATGAACACGTTGAATCAAATTTCAGAAGTGTACCGTAAAATTCGCAATACAATGCGGTTTTTACTAGCTAATTCAAACGATTTTGATCCAAAACAGCACACAGTTTCCTATGAAGCGTTACGCTCAGTTGATAAATATATACTTGTTCGTTTGAATGATGTGGTGAAAACAGTGCGTGAGAAAGGCTATGACGTATACTCTTTTTCAACTGTCTATAAAACAATTGTTAATTTCTGTACGGCTGATTTATCTGCTTTCTATTTAGATTTCGCGAAAGATGTTGTGTATATTGAGGCGGAAAATAGCTATGAAAGACGTTGTATGCAGACTGTTTTTTATGAAACCTTGACTGTTTTAACGCGGTTATTAACACCAATTTTGCCACATACGACAGAAGAAATTTGGCAGCATTTAAAAGAAGAAGAAGAATATGTCCAATTAGCTGAATTACCAAATTATCAAGAGTTTTCGAATCAAGCTGAGCTTGTAGATACGTGGACCGCCTTTCTTGAGTTACGAGACAAAGTTTTGAAAGCTTTGGAAGAAGCACGCAATGCAAAACTAATTGGGAAGTCTTTTGAAGCCAAGCTTATTCTTTATCCCAATGAACAAGTTCAAATGCTTTTGACAGCGCTGAATGCTGACCTCAGCCAATTGCTCATTGTTTCTCAGTTAGAGATTGCGGCTAGTGGAACCAATCCACCAAGTGAAGCAATTGTGTTTGACGATGTTGCGATTCTGGTGGAAAAAGCAGTGGGAGATACCTGCGAACGTTGTCGAAAGGTTACCCAAGATGTGGGTTCAAACAAAGATTTGCCAACATTATGCGCGCACTGCGCAGCGATTGTTGCGGAGAATTATCCAGAAGCAGTTACAGAAGGCTTTGAAGCCAAAAATTAATTTTTGTAGTATTGCTGATGGACGAATACTTTAATCAGTAGAAGACTATCCAATAAATTTCATTTAGAAGTTTGCGGGGTAGTTTTTTTATTTAAATGTCCTGTTTTGAGCAACAAAAAGGAATTGGCGAATTGCCTGTGTGCTTTGGCTTGCTCGTTTATAATTTTCGAACAACAAATAAGATGATTGAAACGAAAATTATAAACGAGCAATAGAAAAAGGCATCCAACCAAAGTGCTACTTTGGTTGGATGCCGCTTTTGTATGGGGATTTTCGGATGAGCGATTTACGATAATTTACCCTTTTCGCGGTACCATTCATCTGGTTGCCAGACCCATTCAAAGCCATCCTGCGCAAGTAATTCAAAAGCAGAAGGTGGTCCCATGGTTCCACTGGCATAGTTAGGGAAGTCGATTTCTTTTTTATCCCAGGCAGCACGAATGACATCCACAATGCGCCATGACTGCGCGACTTCATCCCAATGAGTAAAGTTCGTTCCATCGCCATTTAAACAGTCTAAAATCAATTTTTCATAAGCTTCCGGACTATTTCCAGTTGTTTCAGAAGAATGGCGGAAATCGAGCTTTACAGGCCGTAAATCGAATCCTTGACCAATCTCCTTACCATTTAGCGCTAAAGAAAATCCTTCTGTTGGTTGAATGTAGATGGTTAATACATTTGCGGGAATTTCTTTTTGTTGCTCAAGAGGTTCTTCTGGATCACGGAAAATATTAGTTGCAACCGATTTGAACACAATATTAATGCGTGTTCCTTTTTCAGTTAAATGTTTTCCGGTACGCACGTAGAAAGGAACGTCATTCCAACGTAAGTTATCAATTAGAAATTTCCCCGCAACAAAGGTTTCGGTTTGTGAGTGCGGAGCCACATTTTTTTCTTTGCGATAAGGTAGAAATTTTTGTTCTTCTAGTACACCAGGACCATATTGCCCGCGAGTGAAATTTTTTTCGGCTTCCTCTTCTGAATAGATCCTGACCGCTTTCAAGGCCTTCACTTTTTCTTCACGAATAGAGGTTTCTGAAAAAATAGTTGGTGGTTCCATGGCAAGAAGTGCTACAACTTGGAGAATATGATTTTGGATCATGTCTTTTAACGCGCCACTCTTATCATAATAACCGCCACGTTCTTCAACGCCAAGAAATTCAGCAAAAGTAATCTGAATATTGTCAATGAAATCTTTGTTCCACATGGATTCAAACAGGGTATTACCAAAACGAATCGCCGAAATGTTTTGAACCATTTCTTTGCCTAGATAATGATCAATGCGATAAATTTGTTCCTCTGCAAAGACCTTGCGAATTTGTTCGTTGAGTTCTGAAGCGGATTGAAAGTCGGATCCAAAAGGTTTTTCAATAATTAAACGATTAAAGCCGTTTTCTGTCACGATGTTTTCTGTTTTTAAATGTTCTATAATAGTGCCAAAAAAATTTGGTGCCATTGCCAAATAAAATAATCGATTGCCTTGAAGATGATATTTTTTATCAAGAGAATCTGCTAACTTTTCCAGCGTCACATAGTGCTCGGTATCTGTAACATTGTGTGATTGATAATAAAAATGACTCGTAAAAGAAGTAAGCTCTGCCTCCGTTGGTTTTAAATCAGCGAGTGTTTCTTTGACAATTGTCCGATAATAGTCATTTGTCCATTCTCTTCTTGCGGTACCAATTACGGCAAATTTTTCTTGTAAATCTCCTTTACGAAAAAGACGAAAAAGCGAAGGATAAAGTTTTCTTTTGGCAAGATCTCCTGTTCCGCCAAAAATGGTAAAGAGTGCAATATTTTCTTGAGGCATAATTATTCCTCACTTTCATCAAAGTTTTAATAGCGATAAAAAAGCATTTGAATCTATTTTACTGTTTTTAATTTACGAAAGCAAGAACTTAGAAACGCGCAGAATTTATTCGACTGTTTCCACAAAAATATTATGAGCTGCTTTGTAACTAACATGAATAGTATTCCCTAATTGGTCTTCTAGAGAAATCGGACCTTCGTATGCACCAATCTCTGTGATGGTAACTACGTCATGAATATGTAACTGAATCGTGACCAAATAATCCAGCAGTTCTTTTTCATCTAGCACACGTTCAATACACACTTTTGTATGAAGTGGGAAATCTGCAAGTGTCTGATTAGACTTCTCGAAAATGGGTTCATCTTTAGGCGGAATCACACCGCCATGAGGGCAAGATTCTGGGTACTCAAGGTATTCTGCCAAACGATCTGTCAATTCTTCTGAAGAAACATGTTCCAAGACCTCGGCTTCTTCGTGGACAGCATTCCATGAATAATTTAAATGCTCGACCAAAAAAACTTCCCAAAGTCGATGCTTACGCACCAAAGTACTTGCTTTATTTAAGCCGCTTTCAGTCAATTGAACACCCTGATAAGGAGAGTGTTTCACGAAGCCTTCCTTTTCCAATTTGCCAACCATTTCACTGACAGAAGCTGCAGAGACATTCAAACCTGAAACGATTTGCTTATTATTTATTTTCTGTTCATTACCACCAAGTTCAAAAATAAGTTTTAAATAATCTTCTTTATTAGGAGTCATAAAAATTCCTCGCTTTCACTCTCCTATTTTACCAAAAAAACACGAATTATACCAATTTTAATCGAGTTCGAAGGTAAAAGAGAGTCGAAACAATGGGTAAATAAAAAAAGAAAATTTTGGGAAAAATGGAAAAAGATAACAAAATTTATGCGCTTTTTTTAAATTTTTAGAAAATTCCAAAATCTTGCTGTTGCTATATCTACCAGAAACATGTAAAATATAAAAAAATAAAAGAGTCATCTAAATTGACTTAATTAGCGAAAAGGATGGATCGTAATGAACAAACAGATACCTTTACCAAACCAAACCATGTATGATCCCGCATTTGAAAAAGATGCCTGTGGAATGGGGTTTGTGGCACAAATTGATGGGATTTCTTCACATCATCTTGTGGATCAAGCGCTGACTGTTTTAGAAAGAATGAACCATCGTGGTGGGACAGGATCTGAGCCAGACACTGGAGATGGCGCAGGCATTTTAATGTCATTACCAGATATTTTTTTCCAGAAAAAAGCTGCAAAACAACACGTCTTGTTACCAGAAAAAGGAAAATACGCAGTGGCAATGTTATTTTTGCCACAAGAAGAAACAAGTAAACAACAAATGCTGGATGAAATTACGCAAGAGACGCAAAGACAAGGTTATCGTGTGCTTTGGACGAGAGAGGTTCCATTTGCCTTTGAAAATTGTGGTCCGACTGCGCAGAAGGTGATGCCGAGTTTTTGCCAAATTTTTATTGAGAAGCCAATGGATGTGACGGTCGGCAGAGAATTCGAAGATCAATTATTTAGGTTACGTCGACAAGTTGAAAAAGTTTTTTCCCCGAATGAGCTAACGATTGTGAGTCTTTCTTCTCAAACAATTGTGTACAAAGGAATGTTACATGCCTACCAAGTACGGTTATTTTTCCCGGATTTACAAGATAAAACGATGGAAACCTCCATCGCCTTGGTTCATTCACGCTTTTCAACCAATACTTTTCCTAGTTGGGATCGGGCACAGCCGTTCCGATTTCTTGCACATAATGGCGAAATTAATACGTTACGCGGCGCAGAAAACTGGATGCAAAGCCATAATGTCGAAGTTTATAATGAAGAAAACTCAGATTCAGCAAAATTAGAGAATTGTATGGAATATTTATACCGCCAAGGAAGAGACATTCCACATGCTTTGATGATGATGGTTCCTGAAGCTTGGTCGAAAGAAGCGCGATTATCCGATGAACTAGCCGCATTTTACGAATACACCGCAAATTTTATGGCCCCGTGGGATGGACCTGCTGCACTTTGCTTTACTGACGGCATCCAAGTAGGGGCTGCGCTTGATCGAAATGGATTAAGACCTTCTCGTTATTCGCTCACGAAAGACAACTTTCTTGTTGTAGCCTCTGAAGCGGGTGTGGTGGATCTTGACCCTGCAACGATTATTGAAAAAGGTGTATTAGGTCCTGGTAGTATGATTCTGGTTGATACGCAGACTGGTAAATTTATGCGAAATGAAGAAATTAAAGAAAAATATGCAACCGAACATCCCTATCGAGTATGGCTACAAGAAAATTTAGTAACACTCGATATGCTTCATCCTGAAATTAAAGAGGATACCCATCTAAGTCCGGCTGAATTACAAACAATGTGGAAAATGCACGGATATACGGATGAGGTGATTCGGACATTGATCGTGCCCATGGCAGAAAATGGCGAAGAACCGGTTATCTCCATGGGATTTGACTCGCCTTTGGCCATTCTTAGTGAGCAACCACAATCTTTATTTACGTATTTCAAACAACAATTTGCTCAAGTCACAAACCCGCCGATTGATGCTATTCGTGAAAAATTAGTCATTGGAACCGAAATGTTTTTAGGTGCGGATGGGGATTTTAATCAGGACTTTGCTGGAAATTGCGCCAAAGTGAAAATTGATAGCCCGGTTCTTTCAGAAGCCGATTTTATGAAAATTAAAAGTCTAGCAACTGAAGCACAAAAAGCACAAACAATCTCCATTCTTTACAGTAAAGGTGCGGATCGACCAAATCGGCTGCAAAAAGCGATGGAAGAGTTTTGCAAACAAGCAGAAGAGTACATAGACGCTGGTAATACGATTCTAATTTTAAGTGATAGAGGACTGACAGAAGGAAAGTTAGTGATTCCGATTTTACTTGCTGTAGCTGGGTTGCACCACTACTTGATTGGCAAAGGCAAACGGAATCAAGTTTCACTTGTTGCCGATACAGCTGAGGTTTGTGAAGTTCACCATTTTGCAATGCTGATTGGTTATGGTGCCAGCGCAATTTATCCGTATGGGGCATATGAAACATTGCGTGATTATCATCTGGAAGCACAAACTGAAAAGTATCGAAAAGCAGCTGAAAAAGGCATTATTAAAATCATGTCGCGGATGGGGATTTCAACAATTGCTGGTTATCATGGCGCGCAATTATTTGAAGCAGTCGGCATTTCACAGAAAGTGGTAGCGCACTATTTCACTGGGACTTCAAGCAGAATTGGAGGACTTTCGCTAGATCAAATTGAAAAGGAATATTTATCACGTTATACGTATGCGTACGGCGAAAAGAAAAATGATTTTTTACCTTCTGGCGGTAGTTTCCAATATAAAGCCGATGGGGAGCATCATTTGTATAATCCCAAGACCATTTATAATTTTCAAAAAGCGGTTCGCCAAGGTGATTATGCTTTATTTAAAGAGTATATTGAGCAAATGAATCAGGAGTCACAGGAAACCCCCACAACCTTACGTTCTCTTTGGACGTTAAAAAGCAGCTTAGCACCTGTTAAGCTTTCAGAAGTGGAGCCAGCAAAAGAAATGGTCAAACGGTTCAAGGTAGGGGCTATGAGTTATGGCTCACTAAGCCAAGAAGCACATGAATGTCTAGCGCAAGCGATGAATGCTATTGGTGCAAAGAGTAACAGTGGTGAAGGCGGGGAACATCGAAATCGCTTTAAACCTAGAAAAAATGGGGTTAATCTAAATAGCAAGATTAAGCAAGTTGCTTCCGGCAGATTTGGTGTGAATACAGAATATTTAATGAGTGCAGAAGAAATTCAAATTAAGATGGCACAAGGAGCAAAGCCTGGCGAAGGTGGACAACTTCCGGGCAATAAAGTATTTCCCTGGATTGCCGAAATTCGGGGTTCAACGCCCGGAGTACGGTTAATTTCACCACCACCGCATCATGATATTTATTCGATTGAAGATTTAGCCCAATTAATCTTTGATTTAAAAACAGTCAATCCTTATGCAGCGATTAATGTCAAATTAGTATCAAGTACAGGTGTGGGAACAATTGCAACTGGTGTTGTCAAAGCTGGTGCGGACAAAGTAGTGATTTCTGGTTATGATGGCGGAACAGGAGCTTCACCCAAAAATTCGATTCGTGATGCCGGCCTACCATGGGAGATGGGGTTGGTAGAAGCACACCAAACCTTAACCATGAATCATCTTCGTCAACGCATGACACTCGAAACCGACGGGAAATTAATGACTGGTCGTGATATCGCAGTAGCCATTCTTTTAGGCGCCGAAGAATATAGCTTTGCCTCTTTATCATTGGTAGCGGTTGGTTGCGTGATGATGCGCGTGTGTAACTTAAATACTTGCCCCGTCGGCGTAGCCACCCAAAATCCAGTGTTGCGGAAATTCTTTGCTGGAAAGCCAGAGCATGTGATTAATATGATGATGTTTTTGGCCGAAGATTTACGGGAAATTATGGCTGAAATGGGCTATCGGACAATTGATGAAATGATCGGACATACAGAACATTTACAACCTAAATTTGTGGCAAAAGGCAAAGCAAAATCTTTAGACTTCTCGGCAATGCTTGGCACAACCTATGGCATTGAACGGAAAACAACGGTACCATTTTTAGCCAAACGACAATGGCAGGAATTAGATGCTTTTGCAGAAGTTGCACTCGCTTCAAAACAAGAAACAAAAATTCAACAACTGATTAATAACCGTGATCGAACAGTGGGGGCACGGATGGGCGGTTGGATTGCCGAGCGCTTTGGCAATTACGAGCTTGCCCAAGGCAAAGTTAAGTACGAATATACGGGGACAGCAGGACAAAGCTTTGGCGCATTTGTGACCCAAGGCATGGAGCTGACCTTAATTGGCGAAGCCAATGATTATGTAGGCAAAGCGTTGAGTGGGGGACGTTTAATTATCATGCCGCCGAAAAATGCTGCTTATCAGACGGAAGATTCTCCAATTGTGGGGAATGTGGTTTGCTTTGGTGCAAATCGCGGGGAAGGTTATTTCAATGGTCGTGCGGGTGAACGATTCTGTGTAAGGAACAGCGGGGCCGAAGTCGTGGTTGAAGGCGTTGGCGATCATGGTTGTGAATACATGACAGGTGGTGTGGCAGTCATTCTAGGAACGACTGGCCGAAATTTTGCAGCTGGGATGTCTGGCGGTATTGCCTATGTATATGATCCGTTGAAGCAATTTCCAGCTAAATGTAATCTAGAAATGGTAGAACTATTTGGTCTGAATGAAAAGGGAAATGATGATTTACTGAAAGAATTAATTGAAAAGCATGTTCATTACACCCATTCGAGAAAGGGTCAAAAAATTCTCGAAAACTGGGAAGAAGAAAAACAACATTTTGTCAAAGTCTATCCCACTGAATACCGAGAAATGGTCGAAGTAACCGATAAATTCAAAGCAGCAGGCTTCCAAGGCGATGAATTATTAACCAAGGCCTTTAACGAAGTGATGGGTATTACTGAAGTAGATCCAGTAATACCAACTGTCCAAACAGAAGCACTGCCACCAAAATTCACTGTGAAGGAGCGTCGATAATATGGCAGATCCGTATGGGTATTTAAAATTTAAAAAAGTCGAAAATCCCTATCGTCCCGTGCAAGAACGGATCCATGATTGGAAAGAGCTGCAAACGCCTTTACCAACAGAAGAACGACAAAAGCAAGGCGCTCGCTGTATGAATTGCGGGATTCCGTTTTGTCACACTGGAGTCTTCTTTGGCGGGAAACGAGCCGTTTCAGGTTGTCCCAATGATAATCTAATTCCCGAATGGAATGATTTGGTTTATCGCGGTGATTTCAAAAAAGCATGGGAAAGATTAAGTCGGACGAATCCGATTCCTGAAATGACCGGTCGTGTCTGTCCTGCTCCTTGTGAAAAGTCTTGTACCGAAGCATTAAATGGACCGGGCGTCGCGATTCACGACAATGAACGCTTCATCATTGATCATGCATTTGAACAAGATTGGGTCCGGCCAACTGGGATGCCTCAAGGACCGAAAACGGGTTTTAAAGTCGCAATTATCGGCAGTGGTCCAGCTGGGTTGTCAGCTGCTTGGCGTTTAAACCAGTTAGGGCATACGGTCACTGTCTTTGAACGCTCAGACCGTCCAGGGGGCTTGTTAATGTATGGAATTCCTAATATGAAATTAGACAAAGATGTAGTGGCACGTAGAATTCAAGTTATGGAAGAAGTCGGGATTGAATTTCAAGTGAAGACAGAAATTGGTGTTGATCTTACAGCAGAGGAACTTTTTGCTGAATTTGATCGTGTAATTATTTGTACGGGAGCAGCAGTTGCGCGCGATTTACCAATTGCTGGCCGGGAGTTAAAGGGTATACGCTTTGCTGTGGATTATCTCACGGATGCGACTAAATTCGTTCTTGAAAACGGTAAAGAAGCAGTGGATCGAAGCCTAGTCGGAAAAAATGTGATTGTTGTAGGAGGCGGAGATACTGGAAATGATTGCCTTGCAACTGCAGTTCGCCAAGGCTGTCAATCAGTGAAACAATTTGAAATTAACCAAATGCCTCCAGAAAAACGCGCTGCAAATAATCTATGGCCTGAGTATCCGTTGATTCGAAAAATCGGCTATGGACAAGAAGAGGCACAAGAAACACAAACGGAACAAGTGAACTATTTTCAAACTTCAACAACTGCTTTTGTTGGTGAGAAAAATCAGGTGACCGGCGTGCACACAACGCAGGTGGACACAAACTTTCAACCAATTGCAGGTACAGAAGAAGTGATGAAAGCGGACCTTGTCTTACTTGCTATGGGTTTTAGCGGTGTTCAAAAGAGTTTATTAGACCATTTAGATGTGGAAGAGGCATATGATGACTATTCGACCAATAATGAAAAAGTTTATTTAGCTGGTGATGCAAGAAGAGGACCGAGTTTGGTGATTTGGGCGATTCGTGAAGGACGTTTAGCAGCTGAAGCATGTGATAATGCGCTGCGTTCATTAGTCTCCCAATAAGTGCCGGCAATTAAACTAAAATAAATATTTATTGATTATTCGTCATATAGAGTATACTTTTTTGCAGAAGTGCGGTATACTAAGAATGTAATTTGTTTAGCAGCAACAAGAGGAAGACTATTTTACATCTGTTCTATATTCATCTTCTGTAGCGGTGGCAGTATTACAACTATATCGTGCAACCTGCACAAGGAGGAAAATATATTATGGCTCAAGGAACAGTAAAATGGTTTAATGGCGAAAAAGGTTTTGGTTTCATCACTCAAGAAGAAGGACAAGATGTATTCGTACATTTTTCAGCTATCCAAGGTGACGGCTTCAAAACATTAGATGAAGGTCAATCTGTAACTTTCGATATCGAAGAATCAGATCGCGGACCTCAAGCAACTAACGTTGAAAAAAACTAATTTCATTTAGTAAATTTTAAAACTGGAAAGTGAGTGAAAACTCATCTTCCAGTTTTTTTGTGCAAATAAGTAATAAATGAAAATAAAAAGTTAGTCAGTGATTTTAGTTGGATTTATTGATTATTTGAAAGTGATGCGCAATAATAGTGAATAACAGTAAAATATAGCAGACGATTATTCACGGGAGAAAGGCTAGTTTTTCTGATAAGAAAAAATGAGAATAGGGAAGTGTAAATCATGCGTAAGGTAGGAATTATTGGTTTAGGACATGTGGGCGCAACAGTTGCTTACACACTCGTCACAGAAGGGCTAGTGGATGAACTTGTTTTGATTGATCAAAACGAACAATTAGCGTTATCAGAAGAATATGATTTGTTAGATGCTGTAGTCAATCTAACCAACAAAACAAAAATCATAATTCAAGATTATCAAGCATTGGCAGATGCGGAAGTGATCGTTTTTGCAGCAGGACAAATCAGTGCGTTGGGTAAGGCAGGCGACCGATTTAAAGAATTGGCCATTACGAGTAAAATTGTTGAAGAAGTCGCACCAAAAATCAAAGCTTCCGGATTTGAGGGAATCCTTGTAACGATTACGAATCCTTGTGATGTGATTGCAGCGTATATGCAAAAATTAACTGGATTTCCGACTAATCGAGTTTTAGGCACGGGAACAATGTTGGACACAGCGCGCATGAAACAAGCAGTTGGTCGTAAGCTAGGAATTAGCAGTAACAATGTGGGCGGCTATGTTTATGGTGAGCATGGAAATTCACAATTTGTTGCGTGGTCAACTGTAACGGTGGGGAATCGACCGCTTTTAGAATGGAATCAAGAACTTGATTTAGCTGGCTTAACAGAAGACGTTAAAGATGGCGGATGGAAATCTTTTGCCGGTAAAGGGTATACAAGTTATGGGATTGCAACCTGTGCTGCTCGGCTTGTTCGAATGATCTTAAACGACGCGAAAATCGTGATACCTGTTTCTACCTATAGCGAAAAAATGGACAGTTACTATGGACAACCTGCACTAATTGGAAAAGACGGCGTAGAAGCAATTGTTGAGTGCCAGTTAACGAAAGAAGAAAGGGCCTCTTTAGAAAGCTCAGTTGAAATTATTAAACAAGGACTGGCTAAATTGCCTTTAAATGCAGCAAAATAAGATAGCGCTACTTATCCGGATAAAATGATTTTCATAATAGAAAATCATTTTTTATTTTAAAAAACTGCAACATGTTCCGACAACTTTATTTCACTTTTCAAAATTTTATTATAAAATGTCTAGACTTTTAATTTTAAAAGTATTGTTTTTATATTGATTTTCACTTTAATGATCGCTATAATAAAGAGAATAAATGAAGTGAAGGAGCATTCAAATGAAAACGTATAACTTTCCAGAAAATTTTTGGTGGGGATCTGCAGCGAGTGGGACACAAACCGAAGGACGATTACCGAACGACGGCAAAGGAGAAAATATTTGGGATTATTGGTACGAAACCAATCCAGAATTATTTTTCAATCAAGTTGGTCCTGGAAAAACGTCTCAATTTTTAAGTAAGTATGAAGAAGATATTCAATTAATGAAAAAAACGGGACACAACTCTTTTCGGACAGGAATCCAATGGAGTCGTTTATTTCCAAAGGGAACAGGAGAAGTGAATCAAGTTGCGGTGAATTTTTACAACAAAGTGTTTGATGAGCTGCTTGCGAATGACATTGAACCGTTTATTACCTTGTATCATTTTGATATGCCGTTAGAGCTGCAAAAAAAAGGTGGCTGGCTAAACCGAGAAACGGTGGACGCATATGTTGCGTATGCGAAAACTTGTTTTGAATTATTTGGTGATCGCGTGAAAAAATGGTTTACCCATAATGAACCAATTGTTCCCGTAGAAGGTGGCTATTTGTACCAATTTCATTATCCAGCAGAAGTTAATATGAAACATGCAGTACAAGTTGGTTTTCATGAAAATTTAGCAAGTGCTAAAGCAATTGCTGTGTATCATGGCTTGAAATTAGATGGTGAAATTGGGATTGTACTGAATCTAACACCAAGCTATCCAAGAGATGAGAACAATCCTGAAGATTTGAAAGCCTCACAATATGCGGATGCTTTCTTTAATCGTTCATTCTTAGACCCTGCTGTTAAAGGAACTTTTCCACCAAAATTAATTGAAGTTGTCAAGGAACTCAATATGGTTCCAGAGATGGAAGCAGATGATTTGGATGTAATTAAGAATAATACAATTGATCTGTTGGGAATTAATTATTATCAACCACGCCGTGTCAAAGCAAAAGAAAGCGCAATTGACCACACGAACGGACCAATGCCAGATGATTATTTTGATAATTATGAAATGCCAGGACGTAAAATGAACCCTTATCGTGGTTGGGAAATTTATGAAAAAGGGATCTACGATATTTTGATCAACGTTAGAGATAATTATGGTAATATTCGCTGTTACATCTCGGAAAATGGCATGGGTGTTGAAAATGAAGAACGATTTATCGATGCAAAAGGTGAAGTTCAAGATGATTACCGGATTGAATTTGTGACCGATCATTTAAAATTTGTCCATCAAGCTCTTGAAGAAGGGAGCAATGTCCAAGGGTATCACATGTGGACCTGTATGGATAACTGGTCTTGGCTAAATGCATATAAAAACCGCTATGGCTTTATCTCAGTTGATCTTGCGCAAGATGGCAAAAGAACCATTAAGAAAAGCGGTTATTGGTTTAAGCAAGTTTCAGATAACAATGGATTTGAAGCGTAATAAGTAAAATAGAAGCAAAGCAAAAGTAGCGGCAAATGAAAAAATTGCCGCTACTTTTTTTGCTATTTTTGATGAATTCTGATTGCATAGGCATCGAGCAGAATACGTGAAATGACTTGCAGCGGAAGACGAGAGCGTACTTCGTATTCGGGAAAGTAAGATCCTGCTGATTTATAGCCAACAAAAAGTAATTCAGAAAGCTGTGCCAAGCTCCCATTGGCATTGGCAGTAATGGTAATAATGGAGATGTTTTTGTGCTCACAATTTTTTGCAGCAGACACTAATTCTTCTGTTTCACCATTTAAAGAAATAAAAAGCGCGATATCTTGCGTGGTCATTTTTTGTGGAATCGTACGAATGATATTCGGATCATCGTGCATTTCACAATTTTTGTCTAAAAGTTGAAATTTCACGAGCATTTCCTTGGCAATCAGCTCAGAAAAACCACGCGCAAAGATAAAGACCTTTTTTGCGTATTTTAATTTTTGGACGGTGTCCTCAATCGTACCACTGTCTAATAATTGAATCGTCCGTGTAACTTCTTGTTCATTTTTAATAATGGCTTTCTGAATATCCTCATCGACTTTTTCCATAATTGAAAAACGTGGATTGTTTTCTTCCATCTCTTTCAAATGGTGCTTAAAAGAGGTAAATCCTTCAAAGCCAAGCTTTTTCATCGTTCGAACAATGGTCGCTGTCGAAACATTGGCATCTTCACTTAGCTTGACAATCGACATTGCCGGAATCTCGTTAATATTTTTCTCAAGATAATCCAATAGATAGCTTTCCGAGCTGCTTAGTTTTTTCGTCGAGCTTTTAGCAAAAAATGACATAGGAACCTCTTTCTGTAAAAGTTTTCTTATTTTAAAGGTAAAAATGCCGGAAACTGAAAACCTTTACAAAGAATTATATGTCATAATTTTAGCATAGTAAAGTATGAATGAGAAGAGAGGAACGCGGATGATTGTTACATGCACAATGAATACAGCCATTGATTTGTTTATTCAAACCACAGATTACCATCCAAAGATTGTTAATCGTTCGTTAAAGGACGATATTCAACCGAACGGCAAAGGTGTTAATGTCTCTTTTATTTTAAATCGATTGGAGATTCCAAACCAAGCAACAGGATTTATTGCAGGATTTACTGGAGAATTCATCAAACAGGAGTTGGAAAAAGAAGGCGTTCAAACCCAGTTTGTCGAAGTGGACGGTTTTACCCGCATAAATGTATTTACAAAAGTCGAGAAAGAAAAAAACGAGTATAAGCTAGTGAATCGCGGCCCCAGTATTACGACCAAGCAGATTGCACAATTGATGACAAAAATTGAAATGTTAGGAAATCACGATCTGCTATGTGTTTCTGGGAGTAATCCTCAAGGTGTAGAAGATGATACAATTTTAAAAATGGCCCAAATTGCGGCGCAAAAAGGAAGTAAATTTGTCTTGGATACAAGCACGAAAATTGTGTTGGATGTGTTGCCGTATCATCCTTATTTGCTAAAACCAAATGAAGAAGAACTAGGCGAATTATTTGGAAAAAAAGAATTAAATGAAAAGGAAATTATTTATTATAGCCAAGTCCTTCTGGCAAAAGGTGCTCAAAATATTCTTGTTTCAGTCGGTGCCAAAGGAGCCTATTTTTTTAACAAAGAGTGCCAATTATATGCGAACGCACCACAAGGAAAGCTCGTGAATTCTGCTTGTGCAGGGGATTCTTTATTAGGAACTTTTCTCGGCTACTTAGCAAAAAACAGCTCTTACCAAGCGGCATTGAAATACAGCGTTGCGGCAGGCAGTTCAACGGCATTTCGTGAAGGCTTGACTGATTTTTCTGATGTAGAACAATTAGCAAAAGAGATTACCGTTATTGATATAAATGGAGGGAAGGAAATAAAATGACAACATATAAAATTATTGCGGCAACCGGTTGCCCAACAGGAATTGCCCATACATATATGGCGCAGGAAGCGTTAGAACAAGCAGCAAAGGAAGCAGGAGTTACGATTAAAGTTGAAACCCACGGACAAATTGGTATTGAAAACGAATTAACACCAGCAGAAATTCAAGAAGCAGATGCTGTGATTATTGCAGCAGATAAGGATGTTCAAAGTGAACGCTTTGCTGGAAAACGTGTGATTGATGTTTCCGTTTCAAAAGGAATTAAAGAAGCACCACAATTGATTACAGATGCGTTGGCAGGAAAAGGGCATGTGTTAGGTGGTGTTGAGCAGCCAGAAGCTTCTTCTAAAAATATCAACGGAGGCGGAATGGGTCACAAAATTTATAAAGATTTGATGAATGGTGTATCGCATATGCTGCCATTTGTGGTTGGTGGTGGTGTTTTGACGGCCATCTCTTTTCTGTGGGGAATTTATTCAGCCGATCCGAAGAGTGTTCAATACAATGAAATTGCTGCTTTATTAAAAGAGATCGGCGGCATCTCCATGAACTTAATGGTACCAATACTTTCAGCTTATATTGCGGAAAGCATTGCCAAACGACCTGGATTAATTACCGGCTTTGTTGGCGGCATGATTGCGTATAGTGGTGGCGCCGGTTTTCTTGGTGGGATTGTTTCTGGTTTCTTAGGAGGCTATATTATTGTGCTATTAAGTGAACTGTTCAAGAAATTACCAAAAGAGTTAGATGGATTAAAAGCAATTTTTCTTTATCCAGTACTAGGCGTGCTTTTAGTCGGTGTGAGTATGCACTTTATTACGATTCCGATGACATCGATCAATGAAGGGATGATGCACTTTTTAGCTGGCTTCCAAAATTCAAGTCCAATTGTTTTAGGGTTAATTGTTGGCTGTATGTGTGCTTTTGACATGGGGGGTCCGGTAAATAAAGCAGCATATGTCACCGGAACGGCTTTGTTGGCACAGGGAAACAACTATTTTATGGCAGGTGTATCCGCTGCATGTATTGCACCACCACTTATTACGGGAGTTGCAGTCATTCTCTTTAAAAAATATTTCAATCGTGATGATCGCAATGCTGGTTTGGTGAATATTATTCTTGGCTCGACACACATCACGGAAGGCGCAATTCCTTTTGCCGCTAAAGATCCTATTCGTGTTCTGCCTGTAATGATGATTGGTTCATCGATAGCTGCAATTTTAACTTATATGTTGAAAGTTCAAGTTCCAGCTCCTCATGGCGGTTTCCTTGTTTTGCCAGTGGTGACAGGCAAGATTGCTTGGGTGGGGGCCATTTTAATTGGTTCAATTGTCGGCGGAATATTATTGGGACTAGTTCAAAAATATAAAACGGAAAAAGCAAAAAAAGACTAGAAAGGAAAAATAAATGCTACAAGAGAAAAATATTTTAGTAGATGTCAGTGCAAAGACGAAGGAGGAAGTTTTTGCAGCTATTGCTCAATTAAGTGTAGCAAATGAGTATGCTACCAGCTATGATGCCGTATTCGCCGGCTTACAAGAGCGCGAAAAAGAAAGCACGACTGGAATGATGGATGGTTTTGCAATTCCCCATGCAAAGAAACACGAAATTATACAAGCAGGCATTTTTATTTTTAAGTTGAAGGAAGGCGTTGAATGGGCCTCTCTGGATGGGAAAAAAATTCATTTTGTGATTGCATTATTGATTCCAGCGGTAGAAGCGAACACCACTCATTTAAAGCTACTTTCTCAGGTCGCACGCTTATTGATGAAAGCAGAAATCAAGCAACAACTAAAAAATGCTCAAACAAAGGCCGAAATTGTCCAAATTATTCAAGCAAATATCAACTAAAAGGAGTAAAAATAATGACACATGCTGAAAAAATGCAAAACTTATTGAATGAAAAAGGAATGATCGGAGCGCTGGCAATTGATCAACGCGGCGCCTTAAAGAAAATGATGGGCAAATACAAAGCAGAAGTGACTACAGAAGATATTGAAAGTTTCAAAACAATCGTTTCTGAAGAATTAACGCCCTATGCTTCTGCTATTCTGCTAGATCCAGAATATGGATTACCAGCAGCCAAAGTAAGAGCTTCTCAAGCTGGGTTATTGCTTGCTTATGAAAAAACGGGTTACGATGCGTCTACTCCGGGAAGATTGCCAGATAGCTTGGCCGATTGGTCCGTTCGTCGGTTGAAAGAAGCCGGAGCGGATGCGTGTAAATTTTTACTCTACTACGATGTGGATGAAGCAATAGAAATTAACGAGCAAAAACATGCCTACATGGAACGAATTGGTTCAGAATGTATGGCGGAAGACTTACCATTTTTCTTAGAGTTAGTCTC
>JAATGB010000057.1 GCA_015654945.1 Lactobacillales bacterium
AACACAGAAGTTAAGCTTCTTAGCGCCGATGGTAGTGAAGGGTTTCCCTTTGTGAGAGTAGGACGTTGCCACGCTTTTTTTTATTCCGCCATAGCTCAGTTGGTAGTAGCGCATGACTGTTAATCATGATGTCGTAGGTTCGAGTCCTACTGGCGGAGTTATAATAATGTAAGTTCAGAGAAAACTCTCTGGCTTTTTTTGTATCAGAATATAATATGAGGGAGATGTATGGAATGTTGGATATAAAACATATCTTTTTTAGAATGATTTTAGCAGCATTGATTGCGGGTATTATTGGCTATGAAAGAGAATATAAAAACAGACCTGCAGGAATTAGAACGCATATGCTCGTTTGTCTAGGTGCTACAATTATAGCAATGATTCAGGTACAAATTTCAATAGAAGCACTGGAGCTTGCCAAAAATAGTGCTCATTTGGGTTCTGTAGTGCGTTCTGATCCTGCTAGATTAATTGCACAGGTGATTAGTGGGATTGGGTTTTTGGGTGCAGGAACAATAATTGTTCATAAAAGTAGTGTTACAGGATTGACAACTGCTGCTTCTTTATGGACTTGTGCAGGTCTGGGATTGGCTGCTGGGATGGGCTATTATAACATAGCAGTTATTGGTTGTTTTGGTGTTTTTAGCGCGTTATTTATTGTAAAACGAGTTATCTCTTTTCCAGATGTTAAAACTTTGGAGATCGAATATTCCAACGAGAATAAGACAAAAGAAATTTTAAATGATTACTTTTATTCTGCGAATATCCAAATTCGTGATAAAAATATCTCGGTCGAAATTAAGGATGGAAAGAAAATTTATAAAACAACGTATATTCTTGCATTGAAAGGAGAGCAGTGTTATGCGAATATTGTCGAAGACTTAGCAAAAATTTCTGGGATTACATATTTGAAAATAATAGGTGAGTAAATTTTCTATTGACAAAACTAACATGTTTTGTTATTCTACTAATGGTTTGATTTTTGTTTGCCGTCTTAGCTCAGCTGGTAGAGCACCACCATGGTAAGGTGGGGGTCGTCGGTTCGAATCCGACAGATGGCTTACTCAAACCCCTGATATATCAGGGGTTTTTTCTTTTGATTATTTTGATATTTCAAAGAATGCGTGTAAAGGGAATTCATTCATTTATAAAGGGTTATAACTATGGTAAAAACACTTAAAAAGTATGAAATAACTGGTTATTAATTAAAGCGCAAAACCTTAGTGACGCTTCATAAGGTACAGGGTTTTTTAGGGAATTCAGTCCAAGTAGTGACGTAAATGTTTGGCTGTGTATGAATTTTTTTGTTGCAATAACTCTGTAGGTGGTCCAGCAAACAAGACATTACCGCCTTCATTACCACCTTTTGGACCCATATCGATGACCCAGTCTGCTTGACTTATAATGGAAAGCTTGTGTTCTAAAACAATCAATGTTTTTCCCATGTTTTTTAACTTTGATAAGAGCAAAAGAAGCTGAGCGATATCTATTTCATGAAGGCCGATGCTGGGTTCATCAAGAATAAAAATTGGCGTATCTGTTAACTGAACGTCGATTAACTTAGCAGCGATTTTTAATCGTTGTGTTTCACCACCAGATAAAGTGTTGAGACTTTGTCCTAATTTGATATAGCCTAAATTGGCTTCAATTAAAGATGTTAAAGCAGTTTGAACAGCTGGAATTGTGAATGTATTGACAGCAGCTTCCACAGTTAATTGCAATAGTTCAACGATGTTTTTTCCATGCCAAAAAACGGACAGAGCTTCATCATTGTAACGATTCCCTTGACATTTTTCACATTTTTGGACGACATCCCCCATATACGCAAGATCATATTTGATGAATCCTTTTCCTTTGCATTCAGGACAAGCACCTTTTCCGTTGAAACTTAAAAAAGCAGTATTTTTTCCTGAAATTTCCGCATATTTTTGGCGTATTTTATCAAAAATACCAAGATAAGTCAGTAAATTTGAACGATTACTGCCGTGAATTGGACTTTGATCGAACAGGATTGATTCAGGGTAATGAGCAGCAAACAAGTTTCGTATCAAGGTACTTTTGCCAGAACCTGCGACCCCACTAACGACAGTCAAGGAGTTTTTAGGTATTTTTACAGATTGATGCTTAACGGTGTAGGCACTCACATCTTTTAAAACGTAAAAGTCTTTGTAGTGTTTCTTTGAATCATTAAGCGAATGGGGCTGAGACAGCGCATTAGCAGTCATAGTGTTTGCTTGTAGAAGTTGGTTATAGCTTCCTGAAAAAATAACTGAACCGCCCTCTTCGCCAGCAGTGGGACCCATTTCAATAATATGATCAGCTAGCTTGATAATGGCTGGATCATGATCAACTAAAACAACGGTATTGCCTTTTTCTTTTAATTGTGTAAAAAGTCGGTTGATTCCAAGAATATCTTCTGGATGAAGTCCAACACTGGGTTCGTCAAAAATATACAAAACATCAGTTAAGGCGCTGTTTAGATGCTTCGTCATTTTGATTCGCTGCGATTCTCCCCCTGATAAGGTGGCAGTTTGTCTGCCAATGTTTAGATAGCCTAATCCGACAGAAATCAGGCTAGTTAAGCGTTTTTGTAAGTCAGCTAAGAGGATCGTAACATTTGGCTGTGAAATCGTACTTAGAAAGTCGTATAATTCGGTAAGCGACATTTGAACACAATCACCAATCGATTTTCCGTGAATAGTGACGGAGCGGACATGTTCATTTACTCGCGTTCCATTACATAAAGGGCAAGTACAAGTATGAAGAATTTGTGCAAAATTAGCTTGATATTGCGAACTGTTTTTTTCTAGCATTGTTTTTTTTATTCGTTCAATTAGGCCCACGTAGGTTCCCGTTTTGGGAAATTTAGAAGAAGCATTTTGTGGTTTACTACCGCTATCATATAATAATCGATTCATTTCTGCGGGTGTATATTCTCTGAGTTTTTTATCATTGTCAAAATAACCAGATTCAGTGTAACGTGTTAGGCGCCAGCCTCCGGGTTGAAAAGTAGGAAAGTGAATTGCCCCTTCATTTAAAGTCTTTTCATAATCAAGTAAGTTTTCTAATTTGAATTCTTGTATTTCACCAAGACCTTCACATTTTTGACACATGCCTTGGGGATTATTGAAGGAATAGACCATTGAGTAGCCAATAAAAGGAGTGCCAATTCGAGAAAATAAAAGACGCAATCCGGTATAAATATCCGTGACTGTACCAACGGTAGATCGGGCATTGCCCCCCATTTTTTTTTGCGTAATCACAAGGGACACAGGCAAATTCGTAATTTGATCAACAGGAGGTTTTTCGTAATGTGGCAAAATTTGTTGGATATAACTGGAGTAGGTTTCATTTAAGAGCCGCTGCGATTCGGCTGCAAGCGTATCGAAAACCAATGATGATTTTCCTGAACCTGATAAACCAGCAACGACCGTGATTTTTCCTTTGGGAATGGAGACGTGAACATTTTTCAAATTGTTTGTTTTTGCTCCATTAATCTGGATATTCGTGTTCATCTTTTTTCACTCTTTCTGTATGTAAAACCTGAATTAATTGGGTTGAAAGATCAATAAATTGTTTCTGTTGTTCGAGGGAAAAGATTTCACTCGTTACTTTACCGAGAAAGTCGTGACCGGCATCGATTGATTGTAAAAGCGTTATCCCGTCAGAAGTGATACTGGTTAAAAGACCGCGTCCGTCCACATGGCTAATTTCCTGTAGCACATATTTTTTTTCCTTTAATTCTTTAATCGCTTTAGAAAATTTTGAGCGGCTAACTCCAAGAGACCTACTTATTTCTGAAGGCTTAGCTAGTCGTTTGTTGCGTAATAGGTTTAAAATATCGTATTGGAGCCAACTGATTTCCTTTGGGTTAACGAGGTTTCTTTCGGCCACAAATTCACACTGCAATTGAAGTAGAGTTTGTTTTAAATCAGGCAACGTGATCATCCTTTCTAAAATGTAATTTCTATATGGAAATTATATCTTTTTTGACACTATTTGTAAAGCGCGTCAAAATGGTAGATGACTCAATTTTTTTTCGTGTGTGGATGAATCAGGAAGCGAATAATTGAACTATTGAGTTGTTTAAATCGTGTCCGCATGAAATCTGGAAAATATTTCATGCTTTTTCTTGTGGATCCAACGTTGTTCAAGTACGCTATTTTTGTTTTTTCACGGAAGCGGTCCTTAAAAAGGAATGAATTCTAAACGTTGATCATCAGCATCGAGACTTTCGCGGTATTGCTTTGGCGTTTTCTTGACCCATTTTGTAAAGATTTTAATAAAGTAGCTTTGAGAGCTAAAGTTTAATTTCGTGGCAATTTCCGCATAAGGAAGCTGGGAAAAGAGTAGCAGTTTTTTGCCTTCATTAATTTTTATTTCTTGGATTTTTTCGCTAAGAGCGACTCCGGTTATCTTTTTGAAGTGCGCCGATAAATAGTTTGGCGAGACCTGCACTTTTTCAGCTAAAAATTTTACAGATAGCTTTGGCTCGTAGAGTGCATTGTCCAGTTCATTTAAAACGTGGGTAACGAAAGGTGGAACCTCATTTTTGGTGGTAGCGGAATCCATTAACTGAAAAAATTGCAGTGTACAAATTTGGTGATAATCGGTGATGGCACGGGCCGTTTTCAGATTATCTAACTGCTGAATGCAATGGTCAGAGAGCGAATAGGCCAAGGTTTTTGACACACCACGTTTCATTGCTACTCGTGTAAGGAGGGTAATCGAAGAGACAAATTTATATTTACGATCTGTTAGTGGATGGGTAGACAGTAGTGGATGAAATTGCTGTTCTTTTTTGTAGGAAGTCAGAAACTCCATACGCTCGTGAAAAATTTGAGAAAATTCTTTTTTATAGGAATCAAGTGTTTCAGCGTATTCTCGACGTTCGTCAAGGGTTTGAATGATACTGTCTAAAACAGGGGAAAGCAAGTTAAATTTTTTTTGCGGCATATTTTCTAATGATCGTGTGATGCCTAAAAAAGTTTTTAAGGTTGTAGCAAGTAAGCTATGAAGTTGCTTTTCATTAAAGCGAAACATATTAAGATAAGTAGTTGAGCCATCGATTGTTTTAAATAAATCGAGAGAAATAAGTAGATGATCATGGTAAAAAAAGACGGGTCCTAAGATGAGAAAATAATGCTGGTCGTCAGCTTCAAAACGAAGGACATATAAATGACCTGTTTTTTCATGGGTATAATGAACGATCTGTTCGGTTTGTTGGCGCGCGATCTCAAAAAAACCAGGTAAAGCCAAGCCTTGGTAGATGATGTCCGTTTTTGTCAGTAAAGAACAAGGGAGGCAATAATGATTTAGAAAAGCGGCTTGTTGTTTGAAGGTTATTTGCATAAAAGTTTTCTCTCCTTGTGTAGTAAATTACTATCGATAGTATTAATTTAATATAAAATCATAAAAAATTCCACTACTATGAGTATAAACAATAAAGGAGTGAGTTTGGATGATTGATAAAATGATGAGTATTTCCAAAAAAATGCAAGAAAATCGTTTCATTAGCTCGTTGACCAATGGCTTGATTAGTGCAACGCCATTACTAATGGTGGGCGCTATTTTTGCAGTGATTAATTCTTTTCCGATTGCAGGCTATCAAAATTTTTTAATCACAACAAAATTGAAAGTGATTACATCTTTACCCACAAATATTACCACAAATTTAATTTCTGTTTATTTGGCTTTTATCATTGCGTACTTATTTGCCAAAAAATCAGATCGAAAAGAAAGTATGGAAATCGGGATTTTAGCGCTAATGTCCTTTTTAATCATTACACCGATTGAGATTAGTGATTCGTATGCAATTACGGCTATTAAGTCAGATTGGTTAGGTGCTGCAGGGATGTTTACGGCTTTTATTGTTTCTTTAAGTTCTGCGGCTATCTGTACATGGTTGTATCAAAAAGAAATCACCATTAAAATGCCAGAAGGTGTACCAGAAGCTGTGAGTAAATCATTTTCAGCACTTATTCCGGGCTTTGTAGTTGCTTTTCTTTTCTTACTTGTGCGTTATTTGTTTATGTTAACGCCATTTGAAAGTATGCATAAATTTATTTATGGCGTAATTGGTGCACCGCTAACAGTGATTGGTAGTTCTTTTTGGGCCTTTTTAATTTTTGTCCTATTAATTCATGTATTTTGGTTTTTGGGAATTCATGGTTCTCTTTTGGTAATTGGCATTGTCGCGCCAATCATTACACCTCTTGGCATTGAAAATTTGGCAGCTTATAATGCGGGACAAACGATTCCACATATCTTAACAACGACTTTTTTATTTCAATCAATTGGTGCAACAGCGGGAAATACGCTAGGTTTAGTCATTGCGATGTGTTTTGCAAAATCAAAAAGATATCAAACGGTGGGAAAATTAGGTTTGGTACCGAATATTTTTAGCGTCAATGAGCCAATTATTTTTGCGACACCAATTGTGATGAACTTTTCACTGCTGATTCCATTCGTCGCGGTGCCAGTTGTTAGCTTTGTTGGGGCTTATGTGTTGACGTTGATCGATATTTTACCCCGTATGAACGGTGTTAGTGTGCCCGCAGGGATTCCAATTGTACTTGGGGGCATAATGTCCGGTGGTTGGAAATGGGGCGTGTATCAGCTCTTGACGGTTCTTTTTAGTTATGGCATGTATTTACCCTTTTTCAAAAAAATGGATAATCAAGAATATAAATTAGAACAAGGTGGAGAGTAAAATGAAAAAATTAGGTATAGCTTTGTATCCAGATAAGACAACTTTAGAAGAAGATCAGCGTTATTTAGAAATCGCTGCAAAATTAGGTTATACACGTTTGTTTATGAGTTTGTTACAATTATATGCGGATCCGGACAAAGGGTTAGAACGAATCAAAGCGACGTTGAAGATTGCTAATGAGCTTGGATTTGAAACGATTGTTGACGTGAGTTCACACATTTTTAAAAAATTTAATATTGACTATCGTGATTTAAGCTTTTTTAAAAAACTTGGTGTGGCGGGCTTACGTTTAGATATGGGCTATACAGGCAAGGAAGAAGCCATTATGACTCACAATAAGGAAAATCTGAAAATTGAAATCAATATGAGCAACTACAATCATTATTTAGAACAAATTCTCGATTATGAACCGAATACGGACAATTTAGTCGCTTCGCATAATTTTTTTCCGCAAGCATATACAGGTTTAGATACCGATTATTTTCTAAAATGTTCAAAAAAATTTAAAGAAAACAATATTCATTCAGCTGCATTTGTGACAGCGCAAACCGCTAAAATCGGTCCGTGGCCTTTGCAAGAGGGTTTGTGTACCATAGAGGAACATCGCGATTTACCGATCGAAACCCAAGTGAAACATTATCGAATGATGAATAGTGTGGAGGATTTATTGATCGGCAATGCGTATGCATCTGAGGAAGAATTAGCGAAATGTGCGACTGCATTTTTTGAAACAGAAGTGAAAGTAAAGGTGGTACTAGATAACGCAAGTGAGCTTGAGCAGGAATTAATCACAGAGATGGATCACACCTATCGAGGAGATTACTCAAGCTATATGATTCGTTCCTCTTGGCCAAGATTTACTTACAAGGATCAGGCAATTCCCGCTAAAAAAGAGCAAAAAGAAATTCAAGTGGGCGATTTGCTGATTTTGAATGACACGTACGGGCAATATAAAGGAGAATTACAAATTGCATTGAAAGCCCGAAAAGCTGATTCAAGAATCAATATTGTCGGGCATGTTGCGGCAGAAGAATTAGTGCTTTTACCCTATCTAAAACCTTTTCAAAATTTTAAATTAGTGGAAAAATAAAAAATAATTTCTTTAAAAATAGTTAGTAAAAAAAAGGAATTTTGTTCACAATTTTATCACATTTATTGAGTAATATATAAGCATACCAACAAAACAACAACCCAAATAAAACACTTTTTCATTTTTTAACTCCTTTTGAACCTGTCGTAATTGACAGGTTCTTTTTGATAAAAGAATGACACAGCAAAAAAGAAAAGTCAATAAGCAAGTAACCACTTATTGGTGTGTGTTTTATAACAAATTATAATGTTTCAGAGCATAAATAATGCCATTTTCTGTATTTTTTAAAGAGATAAATGTAGCAAGTTTTTTCAGTTCATCGCGGGCATTGCCCATTGCAATACGATAGTCACACGCTTTAAAAAGGTCGATGTCATTGAGTCCATCACCGAAAGCGTAAGTTGGTATGCCTTGTAAATCGAGGGCTTTAACAAATTCTTTGACTCCCTGGCCTTTGGAGCTACCCTTGGCAATTATGTCGATGGAATAAGGTCCATTTCGAAAAAAAGTTAGTTCAGGAAATTCTTTGTGGTATTCTTCATCGCCATCTGTTGATAAAAGCAGTAGCATGTTAACCGGATTGTTTTGGTAGAAGGCTGGATCGACTGCCGGTACGTCTGAGTGAATCAGATTAAAAGCTTGCTTTGCGAGCGTGGTCTGTTGGGTCAGCCTGATTTTTTCTGAGTTATAGAATCCTAAAGCGTCTCCACGTTTTTGTGCCATGGTTAGCATGCGTTGGCAGATTTCTGGTGAAAGTAGATTTGTGTAAATTTCCTTTCCTTCAAAAACAACGTGCTGTCCATTCATCGAGATCATTGAATAGATCCCAGCTTGTTTCATGATTTCGGTTACTTCTGAATTCGTTCTCCCAGAGGCAATCACAGGGATCACTTTTCTTTCTTTTAGTTGCGCGATAGCTTGTGAAATTTCAGGGGTGATTTGTGAGTGTTCATTCAAAAGTGTGCCATCTAAATCAAAAAAAGCAAAGGCTTTGTAAGGTATATTCATTAATTGTTGACTCCTTTTTTAAATTCATACTATCCCTATAGTAGCAAAAATTTAGTAGAAGTACCATGGGTAAAAAGATATTTAAATTGCTTGGTCTTCCAAATAACATAGAGTATACTTATAAAAGAGCGTATAAGGAGCTGTTTATGAGATGATTTTTTTGACTGTCGGCCTATTTTTAGCTGTTATCGGGATCCTATTTTTACTATTTCCAGCAAAATATGGCACTTTATTTTATGGCTATCATTCAATATTAGCGAAGAAAAACGAAACAATTTGGCGAAAGGCGCAAAAGATCAGTGGCAGGCTGTTTTTGCTTACAGGAATTGTGATGAGTCTCATTGGGGAACTCTTGCGCTACTTTGGGTGGACGAATTATTTCTTAATTGAAATGTTGGTTCTCGTATTTCCGATTATGCCAATCTTTATTATTACAGAAAATAAACTAACCAGCATCGAGCAGAAACAGCAAGAAAATGGGGAAGAGTAAGGAAGGAATAAGATGAATATGAAAGTGTTAATGATTGAGGATAATGAATCGGTTGCAGAAATGATGCAAATGTTTTTTTTAAACGAAAGCTGGGAGGCTACCTTTGAATATGATGGTCAAAAAGGCTTAGATACATTTTTAGCAAACCCGGATGAGTGGGACATGATTACGTTGGATTTAAATTTGCCGACCCTAGACGGGATGACTGTTTGTCGTGAGATTCGTAAAATATCGAGTACAGTGCCTATTATTATGTTGACCGCGCGAGATTCTGAAAGTGATCAAGTAATTGGCCTAGAAATGGGTGCGGATGATTATGTAACGAAGCCGTTTAGTCCGTTGACGTTAATTGCTCGAATCAAAGCGTTACACCGCCGAGCAGAATTAACCGAGGGCGAAGAGGATGGAATTGAAAATGAAACCAAACGCTATGATATCCAAACGGATCATTTTAAAATGAATACAAAAACCAGAGAAGCTTATTTGAATGAACAGCTGATTGATGGCTTAACACCAAAGGAATTTGATTTATTGTATACCTTAGCGAAAAAACCACGGCAAGTCTTTTCAAGAGAACAGTTATTGGAATTGGTTTGGGACTATCAATATTTTGGAGATGAACGAACGGTAGATGCACATATAAAAAAACTACGTCAAAAAATTGAAAAAGTCGGACCACAAGTGATTCAAACGGTTTGGGGAGTCGGCTATAAATTTGATGACTCTGGAGTGGAAAGCACATGAAATATCTTTTTCAGCAAATGATCGCCTTTTGGACAGTTATCGTCGTGATTATAATTGTTGTTGGGGTTTCATTTACACAATTTACGAAAAAATCAATGGTGGAAAATACGTATCAGCAGCTGATTAGTCATGGACAATCTGCTAAAAATAATGCTGTTGTGGATAACAATATGATTACGTATGCAAATTTGATTGGTTCGATGAAAACTTCTGAAGCAGTGTTAAGTGGAGATGGGGTTAGTCTGTATTATGTGAATGCGGATCGAACAGTCAGTTATCCAGTAGAGGGTAAATTAGCTGAAAAATATGTCTCAAAATCGGATTGGAATAAAGTTAAAAAAGGACAAACTGTTAAAATGATCGGCTATTTAGAAGATAACAAACAGCTGGCAATGGTGATTTTACCTTTATTTGAATGGTCAGATTCGGATCAAACCAGCAATAATCTAGTTGGAGCTATTATGGTTACACAACCGATTAGTAATGTAGAAGGCAGCCTAAAAATCATTACGGATAATTTATTGAAAGGCTTTTTCTTGTCTAGCTTAATTGCTTTGTTTATTAGCTATTTCTTAGCCAAATTTCAAGTAAACCGCATCAATCGAATGCGCTCGGCGACACAAAAAATTGCGCATGGTAATTTTGATATCCATCTGGATGTAAAAGGGAAAGACGAGTTGGATGATTTGGCGGAAGACTTTAATCGAATGGCAGTTGCACTCAAAGAATCTAACGAAGAAGTCGAACGGCAAGAAGAGCGGCGCAAACAGTTTATGGCGGATGCGTCCCATGAAATGCGCACGCCTTTAACTACGATTAACGGTCTGTTAGAGGGACTAGCCTATGATGCAATTCCTGAAAATCAAAAGCAAAAGGGCATTCAGTTAATGCAAAATGAAACCAATCGTTTAATTCGATTGGTTACTGAAAATCTTGATTATGAAAAAATCCGAACCAATCAAATTAGTATTATGATTCGTAAATTTAACGCGACAGAAACCTTGCGAACCGTCGTCCGGCAACTGGAAGCCAAAGCAGAAGCTTCTGGCAATACAATTGTTTTAGAAACGGCGGAAGACATTGATGTGTATGCTGATTATGATCGTTTTATGCAAATTATTGTGAATATTACGCAAAATGCAATTCAATTTACAAATAATGGCAAAATCACAATGTCAGTTGAAAAAGGCTACCTTGAGACAATGATTCGAATTTCTGATACCGGGATTGGTATGACAGAAGAGGAAGTGCAAAATATTTGGGATCGTTATTACAAAGCGGATCCTTCTCGTAAAAATACGAAATATGGCGAATCAGGCTTAGGATTGTCCATTGTTCATCAATTAGTGAAGCTGCATAAAGGTGAGATTCTTGTGGAAAGTGAAAAGGGCAAAGGAACGACTTTCTACATCACTTTTCCTGATAGTGAAGAGAACGAAAAAGAGACTCCAAAACCGCAAGAAAAATTGGATTAATAAAAACAAATAAAGAGTGAGTGGACAGGAGAGACCTTCAAAAGATGCTTTTTGTGGGACGCTTTTTCCACTCTTTTTTTTCGTGAATTGGCTATTATGCGGATAATCAACGACGGTTTTAACCAAAAGGAATACCCTAACTACTAGCTACTTTGCTGTTTGCTGAGCCATAATGGCGGGTAAGATGACTTCATCGATGATGAGTGTGACGGCTTCTTCTGGAACCTGTCCTTGAGAGGTAAGTAGTTCATAGCGCAGCAGCTTGAAAGGCAGCAATTTCACATAATCTGTGGTGGTGGTGGTCAGTTCTCCACGCAATTGCGCGCGCACAAAAATTCGTTCAATCACGAATAAATTACTGTCATGATTTGTCGTTATATTTTGGTAGAAAGGCTCACTTTGTTGAAACCAATCTAAAAGTAATGCGCGTAGAAATTCTTCACTGATGCGATTAAAGGCACGCCGGTATTGATTGCATAAAGCGAAAAGGTCGCCTCTCAAGGAACCGGTATCATAATTTCCATCTTTTACAGAATTATCTAAAATTTTATTGCGTGAATGAACAGCGGCTAATAACAAAGCCAATGGGGAGTTCCATCGACGATATAAAACCGTACGTGATGTTTGGGCTTCTTTGGCTACTGTCGCAAACGTGACTTTTTCATAACCTTGTGTATTTAAAATTTTAATCGCAGCCTGATAGATTATTTCGGTTAATTCATTACCGGAACGCCGTTTTGTCATAAGAACCTCCTGAATTCTACTTGATACATTTATTCTACTTGTTTTTTACAGAAAAATAAAGTATCATTTAGTAGGTCGTGTAGATACAAAATGTATCTATCTTAGAGACGAAATGTACAGGAGGCTGTTTTATGGAAAAAGAAAAAACTATTTCAAAATCACTACTAGTGAGCGCTTGGGTCCTAGTGTTTGGTGCCTTGGCACCACTGCTTGATTCCACGATGGTTAATATTGCAGTTGAAGATTTGACCAAAAGTATGAACAGCACATTAAATATTGTGCAATGGGTAATCACTGGGTATGTACTGGTGGCAGCTATTGCGGTTCCATTCTCTGGCTGGTTTATTAATCGTTTTAATGGGAAGTATGTGTATCTAGGGGCTGAAATTCTGTTTGGGCTGGCTTCATTGGCGGCAGCTTTTTCTTGGAATATCGAAAGCTTGATTACTTTCCGACTAATCCAAGGGTTTAGTGCAGGGTTACTAATGCCATTATTGACCACTTTACTGGTGGATGCAGCAGCAGAAAGAGGAGAGAAGCAGCTAGGTCGTTTGATTTCAATTGTCGGTTTACCGATGATTTTAGGTCCCATTTTGGGTCCCGTTTTAGGCGGTTTAATCGTTCAGTACTTGTCTTGGCACTGGATCTTTTATTTCAATGTTCCCGTTTGTATTATTTCAGCAATTCTGCTGCTGAAGTACCTGCCTGATTTTAAGCCTAAAGATCTGCATGCAAAATTTGATTTTTTGGGCGTTGGACTTTTATCAGGGATCTCCGGTACGATTATTTATGGTATCGTGCAAGCAAGTACGCATGAAAGCTTTAACAATCCGACTACTGTTCGTTATATCATTGTGGGCGTTATTCTGATAGCGATGTATGTACTGTACGGCTTTTGGCGTAAAGATCAAGCCGTTTTACCATTGGCGTTATTTCGTCATAAAAATTTTAGCGGTGCCACAGCAGCTTTGTTGTTAGCTGGAATGGTAACGAATGGTCCCATGCTCTTGTTGCCGTTATTTTTCCAAAATTTACGTGGAGCATCGATCGTGATCGCTGGGTTGTCGTTACTACCGCAGGGAGTCGGGATGTTGTTGGCCCGTTCCACTATTGGCAAATTCATCGATAAATTTGGGGCACGTTACGTGACGATTAGCAGTTTGCTGATTACCATTATTGGTACAATTCCATTTATTTACTTTGACCAAGATACGGCTTATTGGCAAATACTGGCGGTTTTGTTTGTTCGAGGAATTGGATTAGGCGGGGTGGTGATGCCGCTAATGTCAGATGTGTTTACCGGATTGCCTGCTAACCAAACTGCACCAGCTTCAATTGGAACACGGATTGTTCAAAATGTTGGAGGAGCCATTGGGTCGGCTTTTTTAGCGACGATTATCGCCAAAAATATGCTTGGTAAAACACTCACTCGTGAGCATTTAGCTGCCAGCTATCATTTAGGCTTTTTCTATTCCACTATTTTGGCGTTACTGGTCGTAATTCCAGCCCTGTTTTTAACTAATAAGATCGGAAAAAAAGCTAGCCAATAAAAGTTATGTAGCAAAGTAAGCAAAAAAAAGTTGGAACAGTAGTTGTTCACTCCTAGAAATAAGGGAGTTACTTCTGTTCCACGCTTTTTTTTGATTCAGTATATAGGTGGTAATGGTTTGGCAGTTGCTTAGCTGTTTTTCAGGAACTAGGTATGTACAATTACTTGATCGGGAAAGGAAGTGGCAGCTAGTTCTTGTTTTTCAGTAAAAAGTAAAATCCGGACAGCCGCTTTTTTCGAAAGTATTTTTAGCAGCGGCAGCATTGTTTGCAAGCTTTTAATGGGGAGTTGATCGATGCTATCATAGATCAGCAATGTATCCTTATGAACTAGTAAAGCTTGAATTAATTTTAGTTTGAGTGAATCAGTGGCGGACAATTCGTTTTCTTTTTTTAATAGAATCGTTTGGTCTAGCTGGCACAAACGAAGGTATGTGGCTAATTGTTTTTTTGCAAGCGGTAAATGTTTACGGCGAATCCCGAGCAACAAGTTTTCATGGACGGTTAAGAAAGGCAATAAAAATGCTGAATCATTAATTGCTTCAAATGAAATCGGCGGTGTTATATGGGCTAGTTTTTTTGCAATTAATTGGACATTTTTTAAGGTTTCTGCGTTGTTTTCAATAATAATTGAAAAAGAGTGAGGTTCAAATTTTGCTAGAAATGCTTCTTCTGTAAATTTGTCTGAGTTTATGTTCAACATAGTCAAGGCCTCCTAAAAGTTAATATAAGTGCCGATATAGATAGAAACTATAGAAATAAAAAACGAGACTAGCGGTAACAAAGATGACCGCGAATAATTGTGCAAAACTTTTCATAAAATTTTGATAAAGTTGGACGTCATTATTGGTATTTTCATAAGTGATTTCAAAAAGAGAGTCTTTGCTAAACGGTAAGAATGTTTGCTTTTTAGTGGCGTTTGAATTCGGATTAGTAGCTTCTTTATTTTTATCTTGCGCAAGGCTGAAGCTATTTTTACCAGAAAGTTTTTCTGAAAAATAATGATCATTTGTTTGATAGACAGCTTTTGTGTACGGCGTTTGAAAAAGGACCAAACAAGCAAAAATAAGGAGTAAGCTTGCAAACAGCGGTAAAAGCATTTCTAAAAGAAATTGATAGGCAATTTGGCTGTTTCGTAGGCCTAAATGGTGCATAGAGCGAATTTCTGTCTGCCGATGCTTGGCACTTAAAAAAGTCAGTAGGCCAAAGGTGAGAGAGCAGATAAGCAATAAAATGAACTGCAAAATATGATAGGTCATTACGAGATTTCCATTTGCGACACTTATTTCTTGATACGTTTGCGGTAGAATGGTAAAAAAAGTTGCCAATGTTTTCCAACGTTGATTAATTTCAGTCAACGTAAATTTTTGCTGCTGCAAAAGACTTTCCAAAAAAATGGAAAGCAATAAAAAAATTGAGAAAAAGAGGAAAATCATACGGCCCATTTTTTTATGATAATAAATACCAGACCAAGCATACTTTAATTTTTTCACGATACTTCTCACCTCATACTCTTGTATTATAAAAGATAGTTGTGAAAAAAATATGAAAAATGTGAGGGAAAGCTGGTAGTAATTTCGACTTCGGAGCAAAATCTTACTAAAATTAGTCGAAAAAAAGCAAAAATCTACGCTTATCGTGTAGGATTTTTGCTAATGTGTTATTTCGTTCCTTTTAATAATTCCTTGTAACTTTTTACCGTGTAGAGATCTGTTGTGGATGTATTATTGTTCTGGCTATAAACACTCGTCGATTTGTTGCCTTTTTCTTTTTCGATTTTTTCCAATTGTTCTAATTGATTTTTATAGTTGTAATCATCAGGATCAACTGTTTTAAGACTTGAATCGGCATAACGAAGTAAATCCCCGTTGGTGAGTTCATCAGAGCTGGTTAATTGTGCGGTCACTTTTGCTTCGAGTGCTTGAATCTCTTTTTGGACTTCCTCAGAAGGATCCTCTATCAGTTCGCCGGTTTTATTGTCATAAATATCATTGCCAATCACCACATAATTAGGCGTGACAAAATTGCCATTTCGAAATGCGACGACTTGATCGCGCTGACTGGAGAATAAGTCTTGACCTAATTGAATGTAATTTTCAGTGTTTACACCAAGTAAGTGCAATAAGGTCGGTAAAACGTCTACTTGTCCGCCATAGGTTTCGGATACAGAGCCATCTGTTTGACCAGGGATATGAAACATAACGGGTACTCGCTGCATAGAGGCATTATCATAATCCGTCCATTCTTCTTTGGTTTTTCCAAGTAATTCTGCTAAATCTTTGTTTCGGGAGTTCGAAATGCCATAGTGATCGCCATAGAGCACAAATACTGAGTTTTCATACAAGCCAACTGATTTTAAATAAGAAAAAAATTCTTTTAATGATTGATCTAAATAATTGGCCGTCGCAAAATAGCCATTAATCGTGCTGTCACCTGTATCTGCTAAAGGAAAGCCACTCTCATCGCCCTTGAGCTGTGAATAAGGATAATGATTGGAGACCGAAATAAATTTAGCATAAAAAGGCTGTTGCAAATGTTCTAAATATTGAACAGATTGTTGAAAAAACGGTTTGTCATGTAAGCCATATTGAAAAGAGTTGTCCTTATTTACATCATAATAGCTACTATCAAAGAAATAATTATAGCCAAATCGTTTATAGGTTTCATTGCGGTTCCAGAAAGTTCCGGCATTTCCGTGGAAAACAGCACTTGTATAGCCTGCTTCTTGTTGGAGAATAGCAGGAGCTGCTTGGAACGTATTTTTGCCTCCTAGCTGTGTGAAAATAGGCCCTTGATCTAAACCAAAAAATGAATTTTCCATTAAAGTTTCGGCATCACTTGTTTTTCCAGAGCCCACTTGATGAAAGACATTTTTAAAGCTGTAGGTACTTTGACTGTGGAAAAGGCTGTTTAGAAAGGGAGTTACCTCGTGCTCAACTCCCTCTTCATCGGTTAATTTATAATCAATTAGGAATTGTTGAAAGCTTTCCAAATGAATCACAAAGACATTCTTTCCCTTTGCAATGCCAAATTTTGTTGGATCCGGTTCCGCATAATGTTCTTTTACATAGTCCTGCACAGTCTTTAAGTCACTTTCACTTGCCTGCGCCCGATGTTGATTGGCTTGATATGTCTGAATCCCATCATACACAGTAAACACATTTAAGCCCAGATATTTCACGATGTGCTCTCTCGAGAATGTACGTTTTAATAGCTCTGGTCGATCCATTTCCGCTAAAGCAATATTGGCAAGTAAGAGGACAGAGGAAGCAGCTGTGATCGCAAATGCTTTCCGAAAGGCAAACGATTTTGTTTCCATGCGAATTTTTTTACGAATAAACAGAATGATTAAGACGAAATAGTCAATAAAATAGAAAAGATCGTACGGTCGAAATAATTTTAGGGCGCTTTCGCCTAACCCAGTAGAAACTTTGCCAGCTCCAAGGACTGTGTTGACCGTTAAAAAGTCAGAAAATTCACGATAATAAACAACATTTGAAAAGAGTAATAGTGTGATTAAAAATGAGAGAACGAATAAAGTAATATAGGCTGCTCGCGGTTTTCGAAGATAAAGTGAGAACGAAAACAATAAAAAAGCAGTTGCAAATGGGTTAATAAAGAGTAAAAAATATTGAAAAATATTTTCAATTCCCAAGTTAAATTCAAAAAGATAACTAAAACAAGTTTTTAACCAGAATAATCCTACCATTAAACACAGAAAACCAATGCGTTTATTGATCCAGTTAGGATAATATGAGTGTTTCAAAGTGGAAAACATCCCTTCTTGCGCCAATTTTACCTCTATTAAACTATTCTACCTTCTTGTGAAAGCCATGTCAATTTTCCTAATAAGCAGCTGAATTATCGCGAACAATTCTAAAAAATACATGTATCTAGTTGGATAGTTGCTGAGTAGAAAGGAAAATAAGAAAATCAGCGGAAAGTAAGGTATAATAAAAAAGATGAAACGAAAGTGAAGGGAACAGCGCAATGAAAAAAATCAAAGTCAGACCAAAGACAGAGCAAAATATTAAACGTGGTTATCCTCTTATTAAAGAAACCGATGTTGTAAATAAACCAACAGCCAGCGCGTCTAATCAGTGGGTTGAATTTGTTGGTAGTAAAAATAACTATTTGGGAACAGGATATATTAGCCCGCAAAATAAAGGGCTTGGATGGGTTTTATCTTGGACAAAAGAACCGCTTGATTTGAATTTTTTTAAGAAAAAACTGACACAGGCTAAAGATGAAAGAAGTCTCTTTTTCCATTCGGAAGAAACCACAGCTTTTCGCGTTTTTAATGGTGAAGGAGATGGCATTGGCGGATTTACTGTAGATTGGTACGCCGGCTATTTAAGTATCTCTTGGTACAATGAATTTATTTATCAAGAAAAGCGCACAATTCTAGACGCACTGCAAGCAGTCTATCCGGAAGCGAAAGGCAGCTATGAAAAATTGCGTTTCCAAATCGAACACGAAGCACTTTCTGCGCATTTATCCGGTGGCTATGCGCCTGAACCGTTGTCTATCAAAGAAAACGGTGTGACCTATGCGACTTACATGAATGAAGGCTTGATGACGGGGATCTTTTTAGATCAGAAGGAAGTGAGAGAACGTTTGACGGATGGTCTTTTAGCGGGGAAAAGCTTATTGAATACCTTTAGCTATACAGGGGCCTTTTCAGTGGCAGCTGCACTAGGAGGAGCTGTCGCAACCACCAGTGTTGATTTGGCGAAGCGAAGCTTTGAAAAAACGAAAGAGCAATTAACAATCAATCAATTAAGTATGACGAACCATTCAATTGTCGTCATGGATGTCTTTAATTATTTTCATTATGCACAGAAAAAGGGGCTCCTCTTTGATTGCGTGCTTTTGGATCCACCAAGTTTTGCCAAAAGTAAAAAGCATACATTTTCCGTTGCAAAAAATTATGGTGAGCTGACTGCTCAAGCGATTTCACTGATTGCGCCAAACGGTTTGTTGATTGCATCGACGAATGCGGCGAATGTGTCCAAAGTGAAATTTCAGCAAATGATTGAAGCCGCAATCCAAATTCATGGCCGACGCTTTAAACAAACGGAGTTCTTCGATTTACCAGCTGATTTTGTCGTGAATCAAGCCTATCCTGATGGGAATTATTTAAAAGTCTTTTTTTATCAATTGGATTGAGGTGTTTGCAAGATGAGTAAAGGCAACGTACATAAAACGAATGTGATGAGAATGTTAGATCAAAGGAAAATTCATTACGAAATGACTGAATTTCCTTGGAGTGAAGATCATTTAGATGCGGAGACAGCAGCGGAAAAATTAGGTGTTCTGGCAGAAGAGGTATACAAAACATTGGTGACAATTGGGAAGCAAACGGGGCCGGTGGTTGCGGTGATTCCGGCAAATCAAGAAGTGGATTTGAAGAAACTGGCAAAGGCGAGCGGCAACAAAAAAATTGAGATGCTGCATATGAAAGATCTCGAGCAGACGACCGGATATATCAGAGGGGGGTGTTCACCTGTGGGCATGAAAAAATTATACCCCACATTTATTGGCAAAGAAGCAGAAGAAATGTCAGCAATTTATGTCTCTGCTGGTCAAAGAGGTCGCCAAATCAAAGTGGCTCCCTTGGACTTGGCAAAAATGGTGCGCGCCAGCTTTGCAGAAATTAGTATTGAAAAGGATAGCGGAGCGCGCGGCACCAATCCTCAAAATAGCTAAAAACAGCACAGCTTCGTAACTTCTGATCAGTAAATAGTGGTTTGAGAACTGTGCTTCGCGAAAGCGTTAATTTTAACGATTGGGGAAAAATTTTAATAAGTATAACGAGCAATTTCGGCTGCATGTTTTCCTGCAACATAGCCTGTCACAAAAGCGGCTGTAATGTTATAGCCACCTGTATAGCCATTAATGTCTAAGACTTCTCCCGTAAAGAACAAACCAGCAATTCGCTTGCTTTCTAGTGAACGAGGCTGAATTTCTTTTAACGAAATCCCTCCGCCTGTGACAAATGATTTTTCAACCGGCCACGTACTGCTGATTTCAAGTGAAAAGTGTTTGATTTGTGTGACTAATTGCGCGATATCTTTGTCTTCTAATTGAGTCAATGGTTGATCATAGTCGATTTTTGCTCTTGTGAATAGAAAAAGCAAATAACGTTCAGGTAGAAGCTGCTTTAGCCCATTTTTGATACTTTTTTGGCGATTTTCTTTTTTCATTTCCAGAATTTCTTGTGTCAGTTCTTGTTGCTCTTTTGTGGGGATTGCATCAAGTTCGACTGTGACAGTTGCGGCTTTTTCAAGCTCTTGGTTAACAAACATGCTGCAACGGAGGGCCGCTGGACCAGAAAGTCCAAAATGAGTAAAAAGTAAATCCATTGTGTGTTGGACAATGGGTTTCTTTTTTTGATTTAAGACAGTTAACGTCACATCTTGGAGCGCAAGACCTTGGAGCTCTTTTGACAATATAAAGGTTTCTTTTGAAACCAGGGGTGATTCTGTTGGGAATAATGGCGTAACCGTATGACCTGCCTTTTTGGCGAAAAGATAGCCATCGCCAGTTGAGCCTGTATATTGATAGGTTTTTCCACCGGTCGAAACGACAACACAAGGTGCAACATAGCGGTCACGATTCATCAGTTGAACGCCAACTATTTTTTTCTCTTCAATTAGTAGTTTTTTGACAGGCTGATCAATGAGAACTGTGACACCTAATTCGGTCATCTTGTTTGAGAGACATTCGACAATTGTTTTGGACCGATTGGTGACAGGGAACATCCGCCCGTGGTCTTCTTCTTTTAAGGATACTTGATTCTCTTCAAAAAAAGCCATAATTTGATGATTATCAAACTGGGAGAAAGCGCTATAAAGAAATTTACCGTTGCCTGGAATATGTGCAAGAACATCCTCGGCAGAACGATTATTCGTCACGTTGCAACGCCCACCGCCTGTCAGAAGTAGTTTTTTTCCCAGCCGTTTATTTTTTTCGATTAACAATGTTTTGGCGCCGTGCTCCGCAGCGGAAATTGCCGCCATCATACCACTTGTCCCTGCGCCAATCACAATCACATCATAACTCATTTCTTCGCCTCCTTGAAATTCAATTCATTGTACCATAGAATATTTTTGAATTAAAAAAATTGAATTTTCAGATTTTTTTCAAAAAAACAAGAGACTGACTATTTATTTTAGAAAGAGTGAGTTATACTAAATTGGGAATAAAATATGTACAAGGAGTGTAGCAAATGTCAAAAGTAACCGAATATTTACAAAGTATTATGACAAAAATTGAGGAAAAAAATTCAGGGGAATCAGAATACTTGCAAGCAATACACGAGTTTATTCCAACGATTACTCCTTTTTTAGAAAAAAATCCAGCATACATGGAACAAAATATTTTAGAAATTTTACTTGAGCCAGAGCGGATTATCCAATTTAGAGTTCCTTGGCAAGATGATCAAGGGAATTGGAAAGTCAATCGTGGTTTTCGTGTTCAATATAATTCAGCCATTGGCCCATACAAAGGTGGACTTCGTTTCCATCCAACTGTAAGCGCGAGTGTTGTGAAATTTTTAGGATTTGAACAAATCTTTAAAAATAGTTTAACTGGGTTGCCGATTGGTGGCGGCAAAGGAGGTAGTGACTTTGATCCGAAAGGAAAATCTGATAATGAAGTGATGCGTTTTTGTCAAAGCTTTATGACCGAGCTGCAAAAATACATTGGACCGGATATGGATGTTCCAGCGGGAGATATCGGCGTTGGTGGTCGAGAAATTGGCTATCTTTTTGGAGCGTATAAGCGATTAAATGGCTATCATACAGGAGTTCTTACTGGGAAGCCCTTAAGCTACTGGGGCAGTTTAGTTCGAACTGAAGCGACGGGCTATGGGCTGGTTTATTTTGTGAAGCATCTATTAGCAGATCAAAAGGATTCATTCTCAGGCAAAAAAGTGATTGTTTCTGGTAGTGGTAATGTGGCGATTTATGCAATCGAGAAAGTCCATGAATTAGGTGGAAAGGTCTATACTTGCTCTGATTCTTCTGGCTATGTGTACGATCCAGATGGCATTGATGTGGCTTTATTAAAGGAACTAAAAGAAGTGAAACGTGCTCGACTTTCAGAGTATCCAAGTGCACGACCAAAGGCTACTTACTATGCAGGAGAGTCGGTTTGGACGTCCACGGAATCTTATGAGATCGCCCTTCCATGTGCAACACAAAATGAAATTACCAGTGAGCTAGCACAAAATTTAGTTACACAAGGGGTGAAAGTAGTCGCAGAAGGAGCCAATATGCCAAGTACGTTAGCTGCGGTTCATGTTTATCAAGAACACGGAATTCAGTATGGTCCAGGAAAAGCGGCAAATGCTGGTGGAGTTGCGGTGTCAGCATTAGAAATGGCGCAAAATTCACAACGCTTGCCTTGGACGTTTGAACAAGTGGATCAAGAACTAGATAAAATTATGGCGACCATTTTTGAAACCTGTCGTGATACAGCGAAAGAATATGCTGTGCCGGGCGATCTGCTATCTGGTGCGAATATTGCCGGGTTTGCTAAAGTAACGCAAGCAATGATTAGTCAAGGTTTGGTATAAAAAGAAAGACTCTTCTTGTTCAAAACAAGGGGAGTTCTTTTATTTGTTGATTCTTTACTTGAAAAAAAACAAAAAAAAACGTAAAGTAGTACTTGTAGGAAGCAGAACAAATTACCTTTTTGAGGAGGAACAAGAATGTCACACATTCAATTAGACTATTCAAAAGCGAACAAATTTATCGGTGAAAATGAGCTAGGCTATATGCAAAGCCAAGTATCGGCTGCTCATAAGGAATTAAGAGAAGGTACTGGTGCTGGTGGTGAGTATACAGGCTGGATTGATCTACCAGTTAATTATGACAAAGACGAATTCTCACGGATTAAGGAAGCTGCGACACGAATTCAAGCAGATTCAGAAGTTCTAATTGTGATTGGGATTGGTGGTTCTTATCTTGGGGCAAAAGCCGCGGTTGATTTTTTAAATCATTCTTTTTACAATTTACTTGATCAAAAAGCACGCAAAGCACCACAAATTTTCTTTGCAGGAAACAGCATTAGTTCAAGCTATTTAGCAGATCTAATTGAAATCATTGGGGAGCGTGACTTTTCTGTCAATGTTATTTCAAAATCAGGAACAACCACAGAACCAGCGATTGCCTTCCGTATTTTTAAAGAATTACTTGTGAAAAAATATGGCAAAGAAGCAGCAAACAAACGGATTTATGCAACTACAGATAAAGCCAAGGGTGCTGTAAAAGTTGAAGCAGATGCAGAGGGCTGGGCTACTTTTGTCATTCCTGATGATGTGGGTGGGCGCTATTCTGTTTTAACTGCTGTTGGGTTACTTCCAATTGCAGCAAGCGGTGCAAACATTGATGATTTGATGAAAGGAGCTGCCGATGCGCGTGAAGCGTATAGCAGTGACCAATTAGCTGAAAATGAAGCGTACCAATATGCAGCTTTACGCAATATTTTATACCGTAAAGGCAAAGTGACCGAATTGTTGATTAACTATGAACCAAGCTTGCAATATTTCTCTGAATGGTGGAAACAGTTATTTGGTGAATCTGAAGGGAAAGACCAAAAAGGCATCTATCCTTCAAGCGCGAATTTTTCAACAGATTTGCATTCATTAGGCCAATATATCCAAGAAGGTCGCCGCAATATTTTTGAAACGGTGATCAAAGTGGAAAAAGCCCGTCATACAGTCACTATTCCAGAATTAGCAGAAGACTTAGATGGTTTGGGTTATTTGCAAGGCAAAGAAATTGATTACGTGAACACCAAAGCTTTCCAAGGAACGTTGTTGGCTCATACAGATGGAGATGTACCGAATTTTGTTGTGACAATTCCGCAAACGGATGCCTATACTTTAGGTTATGTCATGTACTTCTTTGAAATTGCATGTGGTATTTCAGGTTACTTAAACGGCGTGAATCCATTTGACCAACCGGGAGTAGAAGCTTACAAGAAAAATATGTTTGCCCTACTTGACAAACCAGGATTTGAAGAATTAGCCAAAGAATTGAATGCGCGTCTTTAAAATAAAAAGATAAAATAAATCGTAAAGTATAGTATGAAAAAGAAAATTTCATAAAAAAGGAAAAGAAATCGCACAAAAAATTCATATTTATTGTTTAATATGTACTTATACCAACAAAACAACCTAAACAAACACTTTTTCATTTTTAACTCCGTTAGATCT